>CAIKBN010000178.1 GCA_903825675.1 uncultured archaeon | reverse complement strand
CTTTATGCATCTCAATTCGAAACGGTATAAATACCGTAGTATCAACTAAGGTATTTCGAAAATGTCAATCGAGATTGACTTTTCGAAACTACAATATACGAAGTATATTAGGTGTTTTGAAAATGACATCATGTTTTGTGTTTCTTTGTGATGTCTTTTCGAATTCTGAAGAATTCAAAAATGACATCCTCTTTGCTTCTTTGTGGATGTCTTTCTGACTTCAGTTCACTTTAGAAGTCAAAAACAAGTCTTTTTATACTTGACTGCTATAATAGTCGGTTGGGAGTGGGACAAATATGGGAAATAAAGTAAACAGCTCTAACAATCATTATGATAGATGTCTTATGGTAAACTATGCTGATGCTTGCAAGGATGTTAGGCATCACGTAAGAGAAATTATAGACCGTTATGCTAGATTGCATAAGTTGAGTGTAGAACATAATGCCTCCCTTGGTCACACTTATGTAAGGTTCCGCAGTCCATTCCCAGAAGAAGAATTTAAAAATACAATTACTCACATACCTGATAAAAAGAAAAAAAGTGGACAAATAAGATTAGAAGGTGTAACTGTAAAGGCTTTAGGCATTTATTAGAAAGGCTTTTATCATAAATTTGAAATCTCATTGCGAGGTATCGGTACTGTAATCGGGGGTTCTAATTTCCCGAGATACGGCCAAGTTTTAACATATTCTTCTAAACTTTTTGTCATCATTCTTCTATATTCTCCTTCTTTTCCAAAAACAATAACTATATCTTCGAGGGTTGTTTCTCTGGGGTCATACGAGCCATTCTTAATTGACCATGGAGAAATAACTGGATTTCCCGGCCATATGCCTACGCTCGGAACACTAAAATCAAATCTTAAAATATCTAGGTTATTTGAAGTTTCTGAACGCCATACAGCTGCTAGAATAAAATCATACTTAGTAAATTCTTTTTCATATTTATGCAATACATCATTTAGATATTCTTCTGCTTCTTGATAATGCCCCCAGGTTTTATGCACATAAGCCCTCATAGGCGGGTTGGTATGCTCAAAATTCAGTCTTGCATTGAAGCTCATTCTATTCACTCTTCATATAAAATATATCAAATCTTTTTAAAACTTACAGAAAAGTGCATTATTTCTCTTTCTTCTTAGTTATCTTCTTTTTTGTTTCTGCGTGCTTTTCCTTTGTTGCTTTGGGCTTTTCTATTTCCTTTATCTCAGGCTTCTTTACATGCTGCTTGCATGCGAAGCAGATCCATTCGTCGCCGACTTTGTCTACAAGGCGTGTTTTGTTGCATTTAGCGCAGCGATAAATGGAGAGTTTCATAATGTTTTATATCACTTAGCTTGGTTATAAAGTTTTTTACCGGAAAGAAGTTTTAAATATCTAGTTTATACAAGGTCAGAAATTAGAATTAAACAAAATTTTTTACAGCTTCCTTTATCTGCTGCTTGTCAAGAAGCCTGAATTTGCCGTTTTCTATAATACCTATCTCTGTGCCTTTCATGGAAAGCTTCTTTTCACCTGTTTTCAGGGCTTTTAAGGCAAGCTCAATTGCCTTGTCCTTGGCCATGCCGTCTTTGTATTCATCTATAAGGGCTTTCTTCGCATCTTTTGCACCGCGGCCTATGGCGTGTGCTTTCCATTCTCTAATAGTGCCTGAAGGGTCTGTTTCAAAGAGGTGAGTAGATCCATCCTGGCCTACTATAAGCATGCTGGCACCGTATGGGCGGACACCGCCGATCTGCGTGAATTTCTGTTTTCTGTCACAAATTTCTTTAACCAATGCGGTCACTTCTATAGGCTCATTGTATGTTATTTTGTTGATTTGAGCACGCACTCGTGCGTAATCTGTAAGAACGCGACAGTCAGCAAGTATGCCGCATGATGCTGAGCCTATATGCTCATCTATCTTGGATATTTTTTCAATGCCATCAGGAACCATGAGCTTCTGGATTATTCTCGTTGATACCAGCACTGCGCCTCCTTCGAAAACAACGCCTACTACGGTTGTTGCCCTTTCAACTGCTTTTCTGGCATACTCTATCTGGTACATTCTGCCTTCAGGAGAAAAAACTACGATTGCCCTGTCATATCCCATCTGCTTCATAGGAGGCTGGATTTCCATTATAACCACACAAGAAAAATCTTATATTTTAATTATAAAGCTAAGCTTAAATATGTTAAACTGGTTGGCTATAAGCTATACTATCATATTTTTAAGCCAGCAAAACAATTTATTAACACGAGATGCATTATGTAATTATCGCATCTCTTTCAGCTCTGGTAAGCAGAGCTTACCGAGACCTCAGAGAGCTATGCTCTCTAAGGAAAATCACAGGTTTTTAAAATGGTGCTTTTTTTAGGCGTTGATGGCGGCTCTAGCAAGACGAGCGCTGTTATAACTGATGAGAGTGGTCGTGTTTTATTCAAGGCCCGTGGCGGCGGCAGTAATTATTATGCGCTTGGTGCAAAGAAGGCTGAGCATAATCTTTACAAACTAATATCTTCGCTTTTGAAAAAGCGAGAGCTAAAGCTAGCAGGCGCGTGCTTTGGCATTGCCGGGATAGACAGCGAGCGTGAGTATAATATTGTTCATTCTTCTATAAAGCAGGGATTATCAAAGCTGATTAAATGCAAGTTCATTCTTGTTAATGATGTTAATCTAATATTGCCTGCCATCAACTGCGAGAATGGTGTTGCTGCTGTAGGCGGAACTGGCTCGAATTTCTATGCTATAAATGGCAAGAAAGAGGCGCGTGCCAGCGGCATGGGCCATATACTTGCTGATGAGGGCGGGGCTATTTATTTAGGCAACCGTGTATTGAGAGCAGCAGTTCAATCGTTCGATGACAGGGGAAAGAAAACTGTACTTGAAAAACTTGTAATAAAAAAAGCAGGTGTGAAAAATATACGCGAACTAAAGGGCATGATATCTGATGTAGGGCATGTAGAAAGTGTTGCTGATTTTGCTCCGCTTGCTGAGAAGGCCGCAGATATGGGCGATGGCATTGCTAAAAAGATTTTAGACAAGGCTGCAGAGGAGCAGGTCAAGGGCATAAGGGCTGTTGCTAGGCGAGTGGGACTAAAGAATCCTGTTATTGGCTTTGCTGGCTCTACCTTTAAAGTGAAATATCTTTTTGACGGCATAAAAAGGCGCGTCAGGGAATTCGCGCCTCATGCAAAATTTTATATTGTCAAGAACTCTGCTGTGGGGGCGGCAAGGCTTGCGATCAAGAAGTTTTGGAAGTAAAGCTTCAAAATCAGATTATTTTATTTCTTAATGCCTTGGGTGATAAGTATAAAAAAATAGCTGCAATATAGTCGGTATGAAAAATGCAATGCCTTACAATGAAAGGATTTCATGGGATGATGTTGCGAAACTGCCTGATTTCAGCAGAATATACACTGAAGCTGTCAAAAAGGCCGGGATATGGAAACACCTAGAAAAGCTCTATAGTCTGAAGTTATTGGATAAACCAGCAAGGATTCTCGATATGGGCGGTGGAAGCGGAACACTCGGAATTTTATTAGAAAAGGAGTTTGGGCCTCTTGCAGAATATACTAATGTTGATTGTGACAAACAGGAATTAGAAAAATCTCCGGGGAGAAGGTTGCATGGAAGTTATACGCATTTAAACGAACTTCTTGGAGAAGAAGAATTTGATTATGTGTTCTGTTTGAGCCCATCCGACAACTCAGGAATAAGCCGTGCTGCTATAAATAGTATGATAAGGGATGGGCAGGGTGCTGATCCTTTTGGAACAGATTTGGTTAGCATGACACGTGAGGCAGATTACAATTCCAGACAATTAAAATCATACCTGATCCTGTTAAATGCTGCATTTTCAGTTGCAAATGGCGGAATGTTTATAAGAGGCGGTTTTATACCAAAAGATGCTTTGAAGGGAACCAAAGAAAAACTGAACGAGCTTGGCTTTCAGCTTTATGAAGAAGATCATCTTAAATTAAGCAGGGATGCATGCAGGATGGTAGTCAGCTTTGATGTTCAGAATTCTGGCGAGACTTTGTCTCCAAGCGAACTTGAAAGAGTAGCCCTTTTTTACGAACAGCGTTTCATGTTAGCTACCTTTGTTAAAGCCAAGGGCACAAATAAAATCAGGCTGCTTAAAAAAATTGATGATGCTTCAAGGCGATTTGCTGAACATCATTCCTATCTTGAGGTTCAGGATAGGTTTTGGGGTTGAATTGTGTATTTTACAATTATCCATATAATATAGCGCCTATGGCAACCAGGCTGTTCATGACAAACCATGCTATAGATGTCATGATGATCGGCTTCTCTTTGTGCATTATGCCGTAAACAATCCAGAATACATTAACTATAACATAAGAGCTCCATGTGATTGGAGAAACGCCTGATGCGTTTTTGTTTATCCAGACTTCTGCAACCTGCGGTATGGTCATTATAGGGCCGATTATGCCTATTATATAAATAAGCTGGTCCATCAACCGTTTCCATTTGTTCGGGTGCGGGTATGGCTCATGCTTTTGATGGATTCGCTTTCGCGTATGGAAGTGATGCAGGCCTTCTGTGTGGCTCTTCATGAAGAACTAATGGTTGGCGGTGGCTTATATAATTTCATTGTCTTGACTTTAGTTTTATAAAGATTTTGGGCATCAATAATAGGGGAAGTCTGATGCCTGCAATAGCAGTTATTGGTGCCCAGTGGGGCGACGAAGGCAAGGGCAAGATTGTGGATTCCCTTGCAACCCAACCTAATGTTGTGGCATGCGGGAGATTTACAGGTGGTGACAATGCTGGCCATACTATTAAACCATCACCAAACGAACCATCTATCGCACTGAATATTATTCCTTCTAGCATAGTTACTGGCAAGCCGTCTATAGTAGGCCATGGTGTTCTCGTAAACCCAATTACACTGTATAATGAGATAGAAAAACTGCATGGGCTCGGCATAAGCACAGAAAACCTGTCAGTTAGTTTAAATTCTCATGTAATCATGCCTTATCATCGCTTAGAGGATTACTGCCTTGAAAAATGCAAGGGTAGTGAAAGCGTTGGCACAACAAACAGGGGCATTGGGCCATGCGCTGCAGACAAGGCCAATAGAATAGGTATCCAGATGTGGGAATTGCTTAACAGAGAACTGTTATCGGAAAGGTTAGATTTTGTTATAGGTTTAAAGCAGCCTTTGCTTGAACATGTTTACCATTGGGATGGTATTATAACGGATGAAAAACTAAGAACAGCTATAGGAGGATATTTTGAAGGCCATAAAATTAAAAAGGATGCGATATTAGATGATTGCGTTGCTCTTGGAAATAAATTAAAGAAATATCTGAAGGAGACTAGGGAACTGGTTAACAAATATATCAAAGCTGGTGTTGTTATTCTTGAGTCTGCACAGGGAGCACTTCTTGACCCTGATCTTGGAACTTGGCCTTATGTAACATCAACTAATCCAACTATAGGTGGTCTGCTTATTGGCAGCGGAATATCTCACAAGGAAATAGCTTACGTATTGGGTGTTATGAAGGCTTATACAACAAGGGTAGGTGGAGGCCCATTTCCTACTGAGTTGAAAGATGAGACTGGAGATCGCATAAGGAAGGGTGGGAATGAATACGGAACAACAACAGGAAGGCCCAGAAGATGCGGATGGTTTGACGCAATGCCTGTAAATCTAGCAATTGATGAGAATGGCATTGATGGTCTTGCATTAACAAAGGTGGATGTTCTCGAAGGCATAGAACCTATCATGTTTTGCGTAAGATATGAAATTGATGGAAAACCCAAGAACAGTATCCATAGCGTTGGCCAGAATTGCCTTGGGATGGTTAAGCCTGTCTATATAGAACATAGAAGAAGTTTACAAGAATATAAGGGCGAGTTGGAAGCAGCAACAGCACATATTGATATTTTATCCTTTGGTCCAGGACGTGAAGAAACAAGATATAACCTGAGCGATGAACTTAGAAACCTGCTTTATTGATGATTTTACATCATATTACCGAACTGCTTGAAAATGCCTCCTAAGCCGCCGCGCTTTAGTTTGGCCGGCGAGATCTTTTTCATCATTTTCTTTACCTTGTTATAATTGGCAACAAGCTCACGAACTTCAGGCTCTTTGCAGCCTGAGCCATTGGCTATGCGGGCAACCCGAGATGAGTTAATTATATCTGGATTGGCTTTTTCCTCAGGTGTCATGGACTGGATAATGAATTTCCATTTTTTCATTTTTGCTTCCTGCACGTCTAGTCCGCCTGGGACTTTGGCGCCAAGCTTGCCCATGCCCATCATGTCAAGCATTTGCGAGACCGGCCCCATCTTCTGCATGCTTTCTATCTGGGAATAAAAATCATCTAAATCAAAATCGCCTTTTATTATTTTTTCTGCTTTTTTTTCATCAACGACTGCACGTGCTTTTTCAAGAAGGGTTTCAAGATCAGGAAAGCCGATAAGGCGTGCTACGAATTTTTCAGGATCATAGAGCTCCAGGTCTTCAGGTGTTTCGCCAACAGATATGAATTTTACCTTTGCGCCTGTTTCATAACATGCAGTTAAGGCGCCACCACCTTTGGCTGTTGCATCCATTTTAGTAACGATAACATCTGTTATGCCCAGCGCAGTATGAAAGGCATTGGCCTGCTCTCTTGCTGCCTGGCCTATGTCAGCAGGTATTACAAGTATGCGTTCATAGCCGACTGACGCAAAATCTCCCGACGCACTTCGTGCGTCAATTTGTTTTGCGTCTGTTTGTCCTTTCAAAATATCATTTAATTTCTTGATCTCGTTTATCAGGTCTTTGTCTAAGGCGCTCCTACCTGAGGAATCGACAATAAGAACGTCTGCACGGGCTTTGCTCATAGAGTCCTTTAAAACTTTACTGCTGTCCTTTTCAGCTTTTATGCCAAAAAATGGCACATCTATTTTATGCGCTAATTGCTCTAGCTGCTCGTAAGCAGCTGGCCTTACAACATCGCAGCATATCATTGCTGGCTTCAATCCCTTTTTCTGGTAGAATCTTGCAAGTTTTCCTGCAGTTGATGTTTTGCCAGAGCCGAACAAGCCGACGAGCAGTATTTTTTTCGGCTTTAGCTCGATCTCGCTCTTTTTTTCGCCAAGTATTTTTGTAAGCTCTTCGTAGACTACTTTTATAACATGCTCTTTTCTTGAAAGGCCTGCTGGTATTTTTTCGAACGACCGCTTTCTGATATTCTCGCTTAGCTGAAAAACTAATTCAACGTCAACATCAGCTGATATAAGCGAGCGCTGTATGTCTCTTACAAGATCCTCAACAGCAGATGTATCAACTAAACCAAGCCTTGCAAGCTTTTCCAGGCTTTCTCTTAGTTTATCAGACAAACCCTTTAGCATACCAACCAACTAAAATATATACAGTAGGAAATTAGAATGAATAGTTTTTAAGCTTTAGATATGCACGGTATCTCTAATTTTGAGATCTGAATTATAGAGGCATACGATTTATAAAGACTTTGTCTATCTTTAAGAAAGGTTGATCAGCATGAATGAAAATATTTCAATGGTAGTCAAATATTGGGGTGTAAGAGGCAGCGTTCCTGCTCCGCTAACACCTGAGCAGATAAAGGAAAAGGAAGAAGCTCTGGTTGAAAAAATTATAGCTGATGGAGGGACTGAAAAATTATTCGGAAATGATCCTGAAATGCTTAAAACTTATATTAAGAAATATCTTCGCGGGCTGCCTTTATCACTGTCTGGAACATATGGGGGAGATACAACCTGTCTAGAGATTCAGGCAAAGGATTCTCCTCTAATAATATTAGATGCCGGAACAGGAATCAGAAACCTTGGCAAGGAACTGACGAAAAGATTGTTCTCAGGATCAAATCTGAATCCATTAAACACGGATGAAAATACAAAGAAGGATATCCATCTGTTGTTTACCCATTATCACTGGGATCATATTCAGGG
>CAIKBN010000177.1 GCA_903825675.1 uncultured archaeon | reverse complement strand
TTATTAAAAATATATAATATAACACATAATTATGAAAAATCGTATTTATCCCTCACATAAAAATATAGTTAAAGATAGATCAGCCTTGTTCTTCCTTATTTTCAGCTATTTCTTCCTTGCTTTCTTCAGGTATTTCCTCAGCTGTAGTCTCTTCCTTTTCTTCCTTTGCTAATTGTTTTTCCTCTGGCTTTTCAGGCCTTTCAGCCCGCGCTATCCCTAACATAAGAAGATCGTCAAAATCCTTGGCTATGCGTCTCGTCTTTCGCATAAAGCTCTTGGTTGCTGCTTCTACGCGGTCTATCAAGCGATTAGCTGTATTCGAAGTCAGCATATAGCCCTTGATAAAATCCTCTCCTGCTGGCATTTTTATAAATTCGACTAAGCCAAGCGATCGCCACTTCCTTATCTCCTCGTATGTCTGCGATTGTGAAACTCCTAAAACCTGTGATATTTTTTCTACGGAAAGTGGTATATTTTCCTTCTTGAATTTTATGAATTCTAATAACAGTTTCGAATGATTAGACCTGCTTTCTTTTCGTTTTAATCCTAATCGTCTTACTAGCACATCTGAAAGGTCCTCTACAGTAAGGCTTGTCTTGTGATCAGGCGGCCCAATGCGCTGAAAAACTATATCAGAAAGCCTCTTTTTTGGCATATTCTAACCCCCTTTTATCTTCTAATTCAGCTTTTGTCTTGAGAGCTTCATTTCTGCATCCTTCATTATACCAACCAATATTTTCAACTTTTCTCATCTCAATGCGGTAATGCATACCTTTGCAATAGAAACATTTACTCATACCGAAGCCCAATTCAGTCATCTTTACACCTTCATTTTTTACCTGGAATTAAACCGCAAACTACCCTGTTTTCCATGTCTTTAGCACATACCCAAGGGTTCTCACTAACACCTTTTGTTCTAGGCGTTTTTATTTTTTGTGGTGTTTGATAATAATTACTGACAGAACCCATAGTAAGTCACTTTTATGAAACCCTGCTTTCAAAAGCCATCATTTTTATTCAGAATTAGAGCATAATGAGTTTTTGTTAAAATATATTAATTTCATGGGGGATTGATAGGCATGTATGTCATATCATCTATTGTGTATTGATCAGGCTCTCTTATTTCATCCCCTGATAATGCTTGCCCATCTCCTTTAGCTTTGGCTTGATCTTTTTCTTTATATTTGTGAATTATCAGTTGCTTAGCAGCCAGATGTGATGAGTAGTCCTCTTTCTTTTTATGTGGTTTTTCTCTAAATCTTTTCAGTAAAGCACTTCCAACCAGGAGTGAGGTTCCTATTACAGCGTAAAAACCAAATGCACTTT
The DNA here is from genome assembly GCA_903825675.1 of uncultured archaeon. Lineage (GTDB taxonomy): Archaea > Aenigmatarchaeota > Aenigmatarchaeia > GW2011-AR5 > GW2011-AR5 > CAIKBN01. Next base: position 2,402 of record CAIKBN010000177.1, on the reverse strand, counting down.
TACCTTGTTCAACGTCACCAGTATTAATCCATTTATATCCACCTGCTATAAAAGCAGCGACATCAAGCGCAATGCTTATATTTACAAGAAAATCGCTTATCTTTTCCCATCTATTCCTTAAAAATGTATAGTGAACCCTTTCATTGTCTAATGAATTTTTTGCTATACTTCTTAGATAAGATAATTCAGTATCGCTGATATTTGATTGTGGATAGAACTCAATACCAGTGATAGGTATTATATATGCCTCTTCCTTGCCTGCTAAATATCTCGTAAGATCTTTAAACCTTTTATAAATTGTGGGGTTTTCATCCCTTTTTTGTATCCCTTCCCATACTTTTTTAGCTTCTTCCGTCTTCCTGTAGATCTCTTTCATAAATTTATTTGTTAAGTTATTATCACTAATCATGTCAGCATTTTCCCCAAACCTTATATTAAGTGCTCCCTTTTTCGTATCAAAATCCAACATAAACCCGTATTCTGACATCCTAAAACTATAGACAAAAAGCTCTTAAACCATGTGGGAAGTGTGTGGGATTAAAGCCTTTAACCAGTTATCGCACAGGATCATACCCACCAGCAAACAGCGGATTGCATCTCATTAATCTGCCTATGCCCTTGATAGTGCCAAAGAAAGAGCCGTACCTTTTGATTGCCTCTCTTGTATATTCAGAGCAAGTCGGATGGTACCTGCATATCCTCTTTACATGCAGCCTTTTTTTTATTAGTGGGTCTATTTTATTTTGATAATATTCTATTATCGTCAAAAGGCTCCTGTCTCTTATCTTCAAAGAATTATAGACAGCAACTGGAAATAGTGATGACGCTACTGCCATGCCTGTGGGGCAGGTGCCACAACTGGCACAACTACAGCAACCCTGACCTTTTTTCATCTTCTTCACTTCTTCTTGGACCTAAGCTTGCTGAACTTTCTCAAAACGCTTTCAAAATCCTGGGCTAATTCTATCCCATCCTGTGTAAGCTTAACGTATTTTATTCTTCCTGTCTTCTCAAAATCCACTAAGCCTAAATTCCTGAAAATATCCAATAGCTTTACAGTATGAGAATAAGTGCAGTCAGTTTCTTTAGCAAGAATAGAAACATACTTTGCACTGCCTAGCTTTATATTCATAAGCAGCCTTATGGGCTTTTTCCTCAGGAAAAGATCTTCTAATTCTAGCTTGTCAATCATTTTCAAAACACCTTATAAACTTCTGTTTTGAAAGGAGATCATCATAACCATCTTTGATCTCATTTTCAAAACACCTAATATGCATTCGTATATTGTATTTTCGAATTGAGATGCATCAATATAGATAATGCATCTCATAGTATACAATAAAATATATCTTCCAGTATTTAAATAAGTTTTTTTGTAAAAATCCTCATAAAATTCCTGTAAAAGCATGTTAATAATTAATAAATAACTATCCTACAAATGGTAATTATGGGTGAATTGACTATCCAGCCAATTCGGCGTTTATTCAAAAGAGCAGGCGCCAAGCGTGTTTCCAATAAAGCAGCTGCAGAGTTAGCCAAAATACTAGAGGAAAAAGCCAAGCTCATAGTCATAGAAGCCAAAAAACTCTCAGAGCACAGCAAACGAAGAACCGTAATGAAGCATGACATCAAGCTTGCAAAGAAGGTTGTAGAAGGATATTAAAACCTTAGGTATCTTATGACACCTTTAAACCTTTTTCTGCAATATTAATTCTGTTATGATCGACGAACTCATCAAAAAAATATCATCGCTTTCTAATCTAAGCGAGCAGGAAATAAAATTAAAAATAAGCGAAAAACAGGCAGAATTATCAGACCTTATTTCTGATGAAGGCGCGGCCTACATCGTAGCCAAAGAACTTGGTGTGCAGTTAATAAGAGAAACCGAGCGTCTTAGAATAGCCAACATTATTCCAGGCATGCAAAATGTTGATATTGTCGGAAGAATTGTGAGAATATCAGGCATTAGGGAATTCTCTACAGAGCGTGCTAAAGGCAGTGTTATGAGCATCTTTATAGCAGATGAAACAGGCACTGCGCGGCTTTCGCTCTGGAACGACGAAATAAAAAAAGCAGCAGATTTTTCTGTTGGTGATATTGTCCGTATGCATGGCTCTGTTAAGGAGAGCAACTTTGGCACAGAAATAAGATTAGGCTCTTTTGGTTCAATAAATAAAACTGATGCAGAGATCCCGCCTTTAGAACAGTTAACCATGGAAGAAAGAAAATATGAACGAAGCAGGATAGTAGATCTAAAGGAAAATGATGTAAAGGAGGTGCGAGCAGCCTTAATGTATGTTTTTGAAACCAGTCCATTCTTTGTTGTATGTCCTGATTGTGGAACAACCATAAAAGATAATCAGTGTAAAGACCATGGTAAAGTAGATCCAGATTACAGGCTT
>CAIKBN010000176.1 GCA_903825675.1 uncultured archaeon | reverse complement strand
CTCGCGGACTTTCACGAAGAAATCAAAGACCTCATTGTTTCTTGGACCAACTCCGATAATGTATGCTCCACGTGCCTTAAGCTCGCAAGCATTGCTTATAATCGCCTTCTCATTTTCATCTGATGTAAAAACTATACAAGGCGTGCCTTTCTCAATCAGCGCAATCGTCCCGTGCTTTAATTCACCGCCTGCATAAGCCTCTGCATGTATGTAAGAAACCTCTTTAATTTTCAGCGCAGCCTCCAATGCAGTTGGATACTGCAGGCCTCTGCCGATAATATATATGTGCTCCTTTTTGCTTAGTGCCTCAGCAAGCTGTTGTATATGCTTTCGCATGTTTTCAGAAGTCAGATAATAAATATATCTTGTTAATTCCTTGAGCTTCTCCCTGCCATCATCCAATTTTCCAGCCAGTTCATAGGCAAGCAGAGAAAGTATTGCCAGCTGTGAAGTGTAAGCCTTGGTTGAAACAACGCATATCTCAGGCCCAGCCCTCTGTAATATTGATTTATGAGATTCTCGCATCAGCGTCGATCCCATTACATTTGTTATAGAAATCACCTTTGCCCCAGCTGCCTTTGCAGCCCTTATAGCAGCCAATGTATCTGCAGTCTCGCCGCTCTGCGAAACAGCAATAATAAGGCTTTCAGGCGTCAGAAAGTGCTGGAAATGCGGGAATTCAGAAGCCACGCAAAAATTAATATGCCGCTTGGCAATCTTAGAGAAGATATAAACAGCATACATACACGCATAAGCAGCTGTGCCGCATGCAACAATATATACGCCTCTTGCTTTCCTTATCTCATCTGCAAGCCCTTTTATGATACCGCCATCTGGAGAAGAAAGCTTTGAAATTGCATCAACCTGCTCGACAATCTCCTTCATGAAAAAATGCTCAAATTCCCCTTTCTTTGCGTGTTCAGCATCCCAATCAATGGTTACAACATGCCTTTTCACAAAGGAATTTTGTATAAGATTAAAAATCCTTAATTCAGTATCAATTATTACCATGTCCATCTCTTCCAGGAAAACAGCCTTCTTTGTATGGTCAAGGAAAGAAGGAATATCAGAGGATATGAAGAATTTTCCGTCACCAATGCCTACAACAAGCGGCGCCTCCTTTCTTACACCAACCAGCTTGTTTTCATCCTCATGGAATGCCACAATTGCATACTGTCCATCTAAATGACGCAATGAGCGCTTAACAGCCTCAATAAAAGCATAGCCCCTTCTCATATGATATTCAATCATGTTAGGTATTATCTCAGTATCAGTTTCTGAATCAAAAACAAAGCCCTGACCAGTTAGAAATTTATACTGCTCCTGAAAGTTTTCTATAATGCCATTGTGAACTACAGCAATTTTTCCATCGTTCGATATATGCGGATGCGCATTTTTTTCTGTTACTGCCCCATGTGTCGCCCATCTTGTATGTGCAATGCCGATCCTGCCTTTGAACTTATCACCTATCTTGTTCTCCAACTTATTTATCCCGCCAACAGACTTTACGTATCTAAGAGTTCCGTTGTCAACCATAGCCAAACCAGATGAATCATAGCCGCGATATTCCAGTTTCTTTAGAGCTTCTATTAAATCGCCTGATGAGAACTCATTCTTTGAAATCAATCCAACTATTCCGCACATATCATCACCTCAAAGCTCTGGCTGCTTCTCTAAATCCTCTTTTATGTTAATGCATGGTGGTATAAGCAGGTTCGGCCATATCTTCTTGCCAGGCATGACAGTAACATTGACACCGAATTTTACATTATCGCCAACAAAAGCTCCGAGCTTTTTCCTGTTGCTGTTAATTTTTTCTCCCTTTATCTTCACCGAGATCGGCTTTTCATCTAATCTAAGGTTTGCAAATATAGTTCCAGCTCCGATATTGCAGTTGCTGCCTATAACAGAATCAGCAACATAGCTTAAGTGTGGTATCTTGGTATTGTCCATTATTATGCTGTTTTTTATCTCCACAGCATTGCCGACTTTGCAGTTACTGCCAATAGAAGAATATTTTCTTATGTAGCAATTCGGCCCGATTATGCTGTTGTCACCTATGGCAACAGGCTCTTCTATATAAGAGCCTGGCCTTATCTCAATCTTCTTGCCAATAATAGAGCCAGTTCTGTCAAGAAGCTCTTTGTTTATATCTAGCATATCCCAGGGATAGCCGAGAGTTTTCCAGCTGCTCAATGCAAATGCCTTTATCTTAACACCATCTTTAATAAGAATTTCAAGAGCATCCGTAATTTCATACTCGCCTCTTGCGGATAATTGTGTCTTTTTTATTGCCTCAAATATTTTTTCATCAAACATGTACATGCCAGCATTAATTATAGAAGTGCCAATGCCATCTTTCTCAGCAATGCCGGTTACAAAACCACCCTCAACTGAAAGATTTCCAAATAGGCTTGAATCCTTGCATTTAGAAACAGCGATATTATAACCTTCTAATTTACTGAAGCTTTCAATATCCTCTTTTTTTATGAATTCATCACCATTAATAACAATAAAACTGCCACTAACATACCTTTCGCATACAGCAATAGCATCTGCAGTGCCCCTTGGTTTTTCCTGATAAGCTATTTTGCAGTTATTGAAATATTCTATTATGTCTTTTTGATCCTGCCGCACAACAAGGATTACCTCGCCCATTTTGCTTACAGCGTCAACAGTCCACTCCAAGAATGGTTTGTTCGCTATAGCTAGCATTAGTTTTGATTTATTTGCAGTTAATGGCATCAATCTTGTGCCTAAGCCAGCAGCTAGTATTACAAATTGCATTCAATTAGATTATACCTAATCTTTAAATACCTTTATTAAAAATATTATAGTACTATTAAAAAATAATTTATAGTGATAAAAATGTTCATAATAAAGGAAAAGGACGGAAAAATGCACTCCTTGCCTACAAAAGAGGTTACAACCTTTCCTAGATCCCCATTAGCCATTAGAATATTATCATTTTTGGCAAAGCAGCCTTCTTATCCGAGAGAGCTTGCTGAAAAACTAGGCGTACATGAGCAAAAGATATATTACCATATAAGGAAGCTTGAGCATAGCGGCATAATAGGAATTGTCAAAAAAGAAGAGCGTGGCGGAGCAGTAGCCAAATTCTATGCGCTTACGAAGCCGTCGTTCTTTATGCGCTTTAGTGAGTTCAATCAAACAGCAAGAATACCAAGAGCTGAAAGCAGTTTTATCCAGCCCTTTATCATTGACAATAAAATAAACACCAAGATAATAGTCGGTTCTTTGGATCCGCATGGCCCAGAGCACGCGCGATCGCGTGACTTAAGCTATGCCATGGACTTTGCTATCTTCTTCGGAACCTTTCTTACAAAATTCGACAAGCCAGTTATAATGACTGACACCGAGGCGCGCAAAGCAGATTTAAACGATAACCTCATACTAATAGGCGGCCCTGTAATAAACCGGGTAACAGGTATGGTTAATAAAAAAATGCCAGTGCGGTTCGATGAAAAGAGGAATATCTATTCTTCTATTACCAAAAAAACCTACCGCAGCGACGAGTGCGGCATTATAGTCAAAACAGACAATCCCTTTGACCCAGCAAAAAAGATTCTTTTGATAGCTGGCAAGCGCTATTCAGGTACAAGAGCTGCAATCATGGCTATTATAAAGGACTTTGAAAATATCTCAAAAAAGAGCGCGCACGTAGTAGAAGGCATAGACGCTGACAGCGATGGTATTGTTGACTCTGTAAGAATATTAGAATGAGCTAATATTCAAATCCAGATCCTTATCGCAGTCTACAAACCTTTGATAGATACTTTTAAACTTAGGATCTTTTACAGACAAACACTTATACATATCAATATATTTTTTCAATCCAATCTTCAAAGTTGCATAATCCAGAAATTCCCATACCTCTGATGCCAGTTGTTTATATCTTTCATCTTCTTCGCCGTGAATAATGTCGCCAAGATAACCCCACTTTGCCCGTGATTCATCGATTTTATTAACTAATTCATATAATCCTAAATTTTTTGCTTCTCCTCGCATTTTGTAAATAGAAACAAGATTATTCAAAATAGGATTTTTATTATCCGTCCCCCAAACAGGCAATTCGTGCATATATCTATCACTATAATTATATCAAAAATCCTTATAAAATAATTCAGCATGTAGCAGAGCCTTTCTAAACGCTCAATCAACTCGCCTGTTAGCGCAGTACATAGGTCTTATAAAACGGTCAATAAGACGGTCATAAAAACTGCAAACATAAGAGCCTGCTTCTCTAGTCTTGCTAAAGCCCCTATATATACACTCAGGAATAATGTCGCTTATTAATACAGCACCGTATAAAACAAGAGGCGGATCCTTTCTGATAGATACACCTTTTTTAATAGACACAAAATATAATACTGTTTCTTCTATAATATATAGTTTTCCATTAAAAACAACTCTTTTATTTATCTGCCTAAACGTCCTCTAAGTTTCAACATTTCGTCTAATTCAAACTGCGATAAACTGTCCTCATTGCGGGGATAAACAAGAAATGAGTTCGGCGGCAACACATCATATTCCAGGCCAACCTCTTTCATAGCATTCTCTAAAAGACTTCTGTGCTTTGCATCCCTTGAATATAAATATATGATTATAGTTCCGTCCTTTAGTCCGAAAAGATTAGCAATATCAGTAAAAGGCTTATCACCAATTGAATAGTCAGGTCCCAGAACCCTGCCTAATTTTGTTGCTATATTGAAAACAATATCATAAGAATTTTCAGGCATCTGATCACCGCCACCTAGCTCTTTAAAATACCCTTATTGAATAGCTCGCTTGTTTTTAGAAGCGCTTGGTATTCCATGGGTGTGAATATTAATTCAGGTATTTGATAAATGCGGTATAAGTCCTCACGATATGTGCCCTCAGTATGGTCATAAAATAATTCAATTTTTCTTAATGCATCATCTACGGCTATTTCATATTCTTTATTAGGCGAATCTACATACAATGTCTTATTATTCAAATTAAATATAGAAAGTATTCTTCCATATGTCTTATTTCCCGGCTTAATCATGTTTTTGTCTTTTATATGGGCCCTGTTTCCATCAGCAACTGCAATATAGTTCTTGCCTATCTCTCTGGCTATACTCTCTGCTAATTTTTCTATGTCAATGAATTGAACAGCCATATTGTCTCCACCATCAGGAATATGTGTTTAATATCAGATAAGCATAAAAAAGTAGTGGATCAGAATTAATTTTCTATTGGCCCGCTGTTTATTGCTTATTCTTCCTCTTCCTTGGCCCTTTTCTCGACTTCCTCTTCAATGTTCAGGGCCTCAGCCATCTCCTTGTAGCGGTTCCTGATGGTGACCTCAGTTACGCCAACCACGTCAGCAACCTCTCTCTGCGTTTTTCTTTCGCCTTCCAAAACAGAAGCTATGTAGATAGCAGCAGCTGCACAACCGCAAGGACCCTTGCCTGATATAACGTCTTTCTCCTTGGCAGTCTTCAGTATCTTTATGGCATGCATCTGTGTTTTGTCGCTCAGCTTTAGCATAGAAGAGAATCTAGGAATATATGACTCAGCGCGAGCTGGCAATATCCTGATAGCCAGCTTCCTTGAGATATATCTGTAAGTCCTGCCTAATTCACGCTTGCCAATACCGCTTGCCTGCGATATCTCTGTAAGCGTTCTAGGCGTTTCATATTCACGCGATAATGAATAAACAAGAGCAGCAATTATAGATTCAATGCTCCTGCCGCGAACAAGGCCCTTCTGTAGCGCTTTTTCGTACAGCTTTGCAACCTCTTCGTGCAGTGTTTTCGGCAATCCTAAGAATGAAACCAGCCTTTGTAGCTCGCTCATAGCAAAGCTCATGTTCCTGTCCTTGCTTGTAAGCAGTCTTTTCTGCCACTTTCTTATCCTGAAGTACTGGCTTCTTTTTTTGGCAGGCACTTTAAACAGCTCTGTGGTGCCTTTACCAATCTCAGTAGTAAGGCCCTTGTCATGCCTCTTGTGCGTTAACGGCGCTCCAGTCCTGGCTCTCTTGATCGTCTGGTCATGGTCAAAAGCCCTCCAGTCCTGGCCAACATCAACCATGCTCTCTTCTAGTACAAGCCCGCACTTGGCACATATCTTCTCTGCGCGCTCAGAATCCTTGTAGAAGTTCTTTGAGCCGCACTCAGGACACTTGAATTCAGCCATAAGTATCAATCTCTATATATACAAACCGCATTCTTCAGCATTCGTTACTCTACCGAAGTGACATGCGAAAGGTTCATAAGGTTATGCTTTTATCCGAAAAGTATTTAAAGATTTCGCATTTTGGCCAAAAAAGCATGTCCAGATTACTCATTTTCAAAACCTGTGGTTTTGGAAAGGCAATCTTGATCTCATTTTCAAAACACCTTATAAACTTCTGTTTCCTTAGAGAGCATAGCTCTCTGCTGCCTCGTTGCTTACTGAAGATGAAAGGAGATCATCATAACCATGTTTGATCTCATTTTCAAAACACCTTGGTTGATACTACAGTATTCAGTTCTTGAAAGAGATGCACATAGATACCATGGAAAATAAATTGACAAAAACACAATGACGCAAAACTGCCTGACGCACAATGGTGCGTCTTTTCGGTTCTGCATCGT
>CAIKBN010000175.1 GCA_903825675.1 uncultured archaeon | reverse complement strand
CCCGAACGCATCAGTAAGGGATGCAGCTTCTATAATGAAGAAAAAAAATATTTCACAGATGCCTGTTATAGACAATGATGTTGTTGTTGGTTCTTTGTCTGAAAAAAATATTATAGAAAAGATAAGCTCCGAGGAAAGCATAGATAACATCTCTCTCATTGCTGTAAAAGATATAATGAGGGAGGCTTTTCCGCAGGTAGACAAGGATTCTATGTTAAGTATAATTTCACTTATGCTGGAATACTACCCGGCAGTATTAGTAACTGATAAAGGTAAAATCAAAGGAATAATAACAAAGGCAGACTTGTTGAAATTAATGTAGAATTATTTGAAGAACACGTCACTAAACCTCATCGCATGTTGCTCAGTTTATTTTTTTATTTCTTCTTCTTCTTCATCAATATCACCAAATATAATTTAGTATTAAGTTATATATAAAGTTTTTTTATCAGGGTTTAAAAATCAGAAACAACATTTCCCGCTTTCTATCAGCATTTTTGATTTTTTATTCGGTAAAATGACCTCGAGATTAATGCCTTTGTTGGTTATAAAGTCCCAATGCAGGCATGACTGGTTTTTTCCACCAGGAAACCTGTAGTTATCGCCTATTGCCACATGGACGGTACCGCCTATTTTTTCATCTGTAAGCAGATAGCCTATTATCGTATCTATTACAGGGTTCATACCAATGCCGAGCTCAGCGATATTGGTAGTTCTTAATACTTTATACAACCGCTTGTCAACAGCAATACAATTCTTCAGGGTTGTTTTCATGGCTTTTTCGTTTTTTTCAGCTGTGCTTTTATTCAGGTTTAATCTGCCTTTTTCAAAGACAAGCTTTGCGTTTTCAATCATCTTGCCGGTAAATACGTCTGTGCGTTTTGGGCATATCAGCACGCCGCTGCCGTAGGTTTCCAATGGAGACATAAACATTTCTCCGCACGGCAGGTTGCTGTGCAGGTCTTTATTTTTTATATCAACATTGCTTACGTAACCATCATCAACCATTGGTCGCCTGCCTTTTACCCTGAGGGTAAGGTCTGTTCCGTATTCATCGTATACATGGGCGTATTCGGCATTTATTATATTTGAGTATAAAAAATTCGCCTTTTTCGTAAGGTCTTTGTAGCGTATTAACATGCCATTAAAGATAAATTTTTCCAGGAGCGAGAATTTTATGTTGAGCTTGGCTGCCATTTCTTTAGTTGGATAGCCGACAAGACAGGTCTTTATTCTATATTTTTCTATTTTCTTTTGTATAGGTTCATATGATTCATGGGCAGCTGATAATTTTTTAGACGGGAACTTTTCAGCTACTCTCGGGTCTTTCAGTTTTTCAAGGCTAACATAATTGTTGGCGGCTTCCATAAGCTTTAGCGAAAGTTTAGATGTTTTTCTTATATAACTGGTTGGTATTTCTGCATATAGTCTTTTTGAAAAAGTGTCAGAGCTCATACCCATGGATACGTCATTGTTTTGTTGCATGGCCATGATAGCTATTTCTTCCAAAAGGTCCTGCTCATGAACACCGCCTCTAAGGATTAGGGATTCTCCTTGCTTCATGTTCATGCCCCAGACAACGCGATGCGCTATCTTTTTTCTTAGGTTGCTTAACATATTCTTTTAATTGTTGGCAGGTTGTATATTAAGTTATGGTTGACAGAAGGATTGTTGTTGCATTGAAAAAATGTTTACACATAAGAAAAGACGATAGCGTGCTGATAGTTACTGATACGATCAAGCGTGGACTTGCAAAGAGGTTTGAGCTGGCAGCTAGGGCGCTTAGCAATAAGGTCAAAACAATAACAATGAAACCAACAGGACAGCATGGGATGGAGCCACCGAGCAACGTGGCAAAAGAGATGATGAAGCATGATGTTATTATTGCTGTGACAAGATGGTCTATAACACACACCAATGCAAGAAAGGCTGCAAGAAAAAAAGGCGCAAGGATTGCATCTTTGCCTAATTTTACTGAGAATATGATAGATGCATTAGGCATTGATTATAATAGATTGGAAAGCACAAGCAATAGATTGGCCAAGCTTCTTATGAAAGGAAAGCGTGCTCATATAACAACGCCGTATGGCACGAATGTAAAATTTTATCTTAATAAGCATGTATTTATGGAAACGCCTAAGGAGGGTTTCTTTAATATGCCGCTTGGAGAGGTTTGTGTTGCGCCTAGCAAAATGCACGGTATACTGGTATTCAATTCGTACCAAGATCTTATCAAAAAGCCGACAAAAATGATCATAAATAACAACAGGATAACGGATTTTGAGAGTTCGCATAATGGCAGGATAATAAAGAAGATATTGTCTGCTGACAGCAAGGCGCGTTATGCTGCTGAATTTGGCATAGGCACCAATTATAAGGCAAAAATTATTTATAATATATTACAGGACGAGAAGGTTATAGGCACATGCCATATAGCTTTTGGCACCAACATTAATTTTCATGGAAGGAACAAGAGCAAGGTTCATATAGATTTAATGCTATTAAAACCTACAATTAAAATTGATGGAAAGATAATAATGGAGAAGGGTAGACCGTTATGGTAGCGCATATCTTCCGCTCTTATGATGTAAGAGGAAT
>CAIKBN010000174.1 GCA_903825675.1 uncultured archaeon | reverse complement strand
TATTTATAATACGTCCAATATTTTATATCTGATATTATGGCTGATATCATGAAGGTCAAGACTATAAAAAAGAGGCTTAAGACGATTCCTAATCTACCGGATTATGGTAAGTTCTGCAAAACGTTCAAGTGGACGGATGCAAAAAAGGATGTAGAATGGGTTGACAACAGGATAAATGCTGCTTACAATGCAGTTGACAAGCACGTAAAGACCTGGAGAAAGAATAAAGTTGCGCTATACTGGATTAGTGAAACTGACGAAAAGAAATTTACCTTTTTTGAATTGCATAAGCTCTCTAACAAATTTGCAAATGTGCTAAAAAAGCTGGGCATAAAAAAAGGTGACCGCGTTTTCATTTTTCTGCCAAGGGTTCCTGAGCTTTATGTAAGCTTTCTTGGCACTCTGAAGACTGGTGCAATAGCTGGCACTATGTTTGCTGCTTTTGGCTCAAAGGCTTTAGAAGACAGGTTAGGTGACAGCGGAGCAAAGGTTCTGATAACAAATACTGAATTAAAAAGCAGGGTATATGAGGCGAAAAAGAATCTGCCTGAATTAAAACATATTATAATAATTGATGTGGATAAACCTAAGATATCTGGTGAAATAAGCTACAAAGCTGCTATGGAAAAGGCTTCTGATAAGTTTGTTGCAAAGCAGATGCATCCTGAGGATTATGCATTTATGCTGTATACATCTGGCACAACTGGAAGACCAAAGGGTGTTATGCATGCACATGTTGCAATAATACAGGAACACGCAACTGCAAAATGGGTTCTTGATCTGAAGGATGATGATGTTTACTGGTGCACTGCTGATCCTGGCTGGGTTACTGGAATTGCTTATGGCATTCTTGGTTCATGGAGCAATGGTGCTTCAAGTGTTGTTTATGAGGGAAGATTTGAACCAGAGAAATGGTACGATATAATAGAGAAATACAGGGTTACTGTATGGTATACTGCACCTACTGCTATAAGGATGCTGATGAGAGCTGGCTTAAAGGCTACTAGAAAATATGATTTCAGTTCGCTAAGGCACATATGCTCTGTTGGAGAACCGCTTAACCCTGAGCCGATATTCTGGGGCATGAAGGCATTTGGCCTGCCATTCCACGACAACTGGTGGCAGACAGAAACAGGCGGTATACTAATAGCAAATTATCCATGCATGGACATAAGGGCTGGCAGCATGGGCAAGCCTATACCCGGAATAAAGGCTGCTATAGTTGATGATAATGGCAAAAAACTTGGGCCGCATATGGAGGGAAATCTTGCAATAATTCCGCCATGGCCTTCTATGATGAGAAAGATATGGAAGAATGAGAAGAAATACAAGAGCTATTTTATGGGCAAATATTATATAAGCGGTGACAGGGCATGGACTGACAAGGATGGATATTTCTGGTTTATTGGAAGGGCGGACGACGTAATAAAAACAGCAGGCGAAAGGGTCGGGCCATTTGAGGTTGAGAGCGCACTTATAGAGCATCATGCTATTGCTGAGGCTGGTGTTATAGGAAAGCCTGACCCATTAAGGGGGGAGATAATCAAGGCGTTCATTGTGTTAAAAGTGGGTTTCAAACCATCTAAGGCACTTGAGGAGGATATAAAGGTTTTCATTAAGAAACGCCTGGCTGGCCATGCTTATCCCAGGGAAATAGAATTCATGGTTGCTCTGCCTAAGACGCAGAGCGGCAAGATAATGAGGCGCATGCTGAAGGCAAAGGAGCTTGGTCTTCCTATTGGCGATACATCAACGCTTGAAAAATACTAAAAAAAACTATTTATACAAGAAAAGCTAATAATAATTAGATATTTTATGAAAGGAATAACTCCTGTTATTGCGACCATATTGTTGCTGCTTATAACCATATCTATGGTTGGTTTTGCGTTTGTCTGGTTCAGCGGCATGCTTAGCAATGTTGCTACCACTTCTGAAAATGCAACAAACCAGCAGATGATACAAATGAACCAGAAGATAGCTATAGAGAGTGCTAAATCCGGGAATATAGCTGTAAGGAATGTTGGCACTTATAATATTAATTATACTGCTTTGAGTCTCTATATAAGTGGCGGTGTTAAGAGTGTTGGCATTGGTTATGCTGGTTTAGGTGGAACTGATTGTAACTGGAGCACAGCTGCGTTGCTTTCTCCGAATGGTATCCTTGTAGCTAATTGCACGTGTGTTCCGGGTAATTCTATAAAGGTAACAGCTCCTGGTGGCTCTGATACAGATACATGTATTTCATAGTTAAGGTGTTTTTAAAATGAGATCAAAGATGGTTATGATGATCTCCTTTCAAAACAGAAGTTTATAAGGTGTTTTTAAAATGAAGGGAATAACTCCTGTTATTGCAACCATATTGTTGCTGCTTATAACCATATCTATGGTTGGTTTTGCGTTTGTCTGGTTCAGCGGCATGTTTAGCAATATTGCTACTAGTAGTGAAAATGCAACGAATGAGCAGCTGATACAAATGAACCAGAAGATAAATATAGAGAGTGCTAAATCCGGGAATATAACTGTAAGGAATGTTGGCACTTATAGTATTACTAATACATCATTGTTTGTGTATAAAAATGGTGTTTATCAAGCAAATTGTACTTGGAAGACCTTATCAGTTGCGCCACAAGCTACTATAACAGTTGCAGCTGTTTGTTCGTGCAATGCTGGTGATGAAATAAAGGTAAGTGCTCCTGGCGGTTATGATGTAGATAGCTGCATTGCTTCATAATCACTAATTATAAGCATCTCTTTTCAAAACAGTTTTTTTGAAAATGACATCTTCTTTATAACCCATACATAAATGTAGGGGTTTCTCTGCAGATGTCTTTATGACTTCTTACGACCGCAAATAAAGGTGTAGGTTTTCTGCAGAAGTCAAAAATAAAATCCATTTGCTACTACACAACACAAACTGACGATGCTTTGCATCGTCTATTCATTTTTGTGTGTGATTTCTTTATGTCTTTTTTTCGAAGTTCTTATCTTCATCTACTAAATAAAGTTAGCAGTTTTCATAGAACTTCAAAATAATTAAAGCCCTGCTTCTTTTCTTAATATTGCTGCCTTGTCTGTTCTTTCCCAGGTAAAATCAGGGTCGTTTCTGCCAAAGTGACCGTAGGATGCTGTCTTTTGGTATATCGGCCTTCTTAGTTTCAGGGTTTCTATCATTCCTCTCGGAGTAAGATCAAAGTTTTTTTCGACCAATGCTTTTATTTTTTCTTCAGTTATCTTTTCTGTGTCAAAGGTATTTACCAGGATAGAGACTGGCTTTGCAACGCCTATTGCATATGCTAACTGGATTTCGCATTTTTCTGCAAGGCCTGCTGCAACTATGTTCTTTGCAACGTACCTTGCCATATAGGATGCTGAGCGGTCAACCTTTGTTGGATCCTTGCCTGAGAATGCACCGCCTCCATGCGACCCTACTCCCCCGTAGGTATCAACAATTATCTTTCTTCCTGTGACGCCGGTGTCGCCTGGCGGGCCTCCTATAACAAATCTTCCTGTTGGGTTGATATAAAATTTGGTTTGCTCGTCTATCCAATTCTTGCAAACAGGAAGTATCACCTGTTCCTTTATATCCCTTTCTATAACCTCCTTTGTAACATCCGGGGAATGCTGCGTTGACACTACAACAGAATCTATTCTTTTGGGTTTGCCGTCGTGATATTCAACGGTTACCTGCGATTTGCCATCTGGCCTTACCCATCTAAGTATGCTATTTTTTCTTACCTCTGCAAGCTTCATGGTCAGTTTATGCGCGATGGTTATAGGCAGCGGCATGAGTTCAGGTGTTTCGTTGGTGGCGTAACCGAACATTATTCCCTGGTCGCCTGCTCCTTGTTCCTTGTTTTCGGTTGCTGTTACTCCCTGAGAGATGTCTGGTGATTGCTCATGCAATGAAACAAGTATGGCACAATGCTCAAAATCAAAACCATATTCAGGTTTGTCATAGCCTATCTTTTTTATTGTTGCTCTTGCTATATTCTGTATATCAACAGTAGCTTTGGTTGTAACTTCTCCTGCTATTACTACAAGACCTGTTGTTGTCAGGCACTCGACCGCGACTCTTGACATGGGATCCTGGGCAAAGAATGCATCCAGTATACCATCAGAGACTTGGTCACATAGCTTGTCCGGGTGACCTTCTGTTACTGACTCAGATGTGAATAGATATGTTCCGTTTTTCATTATAATACCTCCTGTTTTCTTCTGATTTGTCATGCTGTTTTTAAATATCTATGGATTTTTTCTATGCAGAAATGCATAATTATTCGCGAGACGTTACCAAGTTCCAAGTTTTGATC
>CAIKBN010000173.1 GCA_903825675.1 uncultured archaeon | reverse complement strand
GACCATCGCTCCCATAAAACCACTCTATTGCATATCTTCTTTCATTTTCAAGTATTCTTTCAGTTTTTCCATGAAGCAACCTTGCACAAGATAAATTATGCTCACCCAACCAATTCGTAAGTTCGATGAGTTCTTCAGAAGAGCTAAGCGTGTCTATATAACTTTTAACATCATGGTCCGTTGAGGCTAAGACAGCTGAATTAACATGAGGAAAATATCTGTTTCTTATATTCTCTATAGTTTTTCTAAATTTTAGTTCACATGTATTTACAGCACTTTCTAATGAGTTGGTATTGATACCTAATTTCTCAGCAACATCTTTCATTGCCAAAAGATACTCATTTGTAGCCATGAAAAATGTGATTGGTTTATCAAATTTTGAAGCAATACTGAAATACTTGAAGAATTTTAATACCTTACCTATACTGGGTTCTCTTTCAATATTACTAATATCTATTCTACATCTGCTTCTATCTAGGTTATGAAGCGATGTTGGATCGAATTCTTTTGGTAAGTGGAACAGATCATATGATAGATTATCGTCTGTTAAAAGAATTCTATCCGTTCCTATGGGACAAATACTACCAAAAAGTTCCAAGTCCCTTCTTTCTTTGTTTGCTAATCTAATCACATGATCTAAATTTCCACTAACAAATAGTGGTTGTTTATCTTCAGACCTCGCTGTTTCCTCAGTTTTCAATTCATCTAGTGTTAAGAAGCCTACAGGCACCAAGTTTAAAGCCCTCAGAAACAGGTTCCAATACACTGTCTTGGTTCTTTCGGATTTTAGAAGCTGTCTATAATCCCTTTCCAATGATTTATATACAAGATCTTTGTGCAACTCTGTCATGATCAATTGATATCAGTTAAATTTATATAACAAGGCCATATCGAAATGGCGGCTTTTCTATCTATCAATTCTCCCTTTTTAAAAGCATCAATATAATTATTTTCAGGATTTAAGTGGCTCGTATAATTAGTTTGGGGTATAGGTTTTATGAAGGAAGAGAAATGCATAATCCTAGATTTTTTGCTAAGCGGGTATGCAGACCGCAGGCATGCAGAACCAATAGCCCAGGCTATAGGCACCTCGTTCTTCACGCTTCTTGAATTAGTGCCCAGAGAGAATGCAACGCTAAAAAGCGAGCAGGAAGTGTATATAGGCGAAGGCAAACGGGATGAAATAAAATTCATCAAAGGCTCGCTAGCTTACAGCGCTTTAACTAACATGGCAAAGAACATTCTCCCTGATATTGTTGAAGAACTGGTAAAGAAAAACGAAAAAAAGTTTATTGACTTCTTTAATGCAGCTGGCATGATAACACCAAGGATGCACCAGTTCCAGCTGCTGCCAGGAATAGGCAAAAAGCATTTACTGGATATACTGGATGAAAGAAAGAAGAAGCATTTTGAAAACTTTGAAGACCTGACCAAAAGAGTAAAACTATTCCCAGACCCTGTAAAGGCCCTAACCAAAAGGGTTATGCAGGAATTAGAGCAAGATGAAAAATACAATCTCTTTGTCTTCAAGCAGAAGAAGAAATTATACTAGATCTAGATAAACAGCGGCCCTATCAGGTTAAAGATAAGCAATGCCAGCATAATGCCGGACACTGCTTTAACTATAACTGCACTCCTGCGCGAGAATTTTTCAGCAATGACTTCGAAGACTAATCCCCCGTCCAGGGGCTTTATTGGCAGAAGATTGACCAAACCTATGCCGAGATTGAAGATGAAAATCCATATCAACAACATGGATATGGATAGGTAGAGTTGAGGGTCAACACCTAATAAATATGTTGGTTTATCAGAGGTGCTAATTCCAAGATAGGCTCTGTCTTTTTCATCAGGATGCTCTGCGAGGGTTACTGTATAATTATGTATGTTATTCAGGTCAGTAACTATAGCGGGTTTTGGTGCAAAAAAATCAGACAGATTACTGCCAGAAAGGCTCATATATGGAACCATATAATTGTTTTGGGTTGTTTTTATCTCTATAGTGTCTCCTGGTTTGTGATTTAAGAGTATAGCAGAGATGTCGTCAGGGCTGACTATTTTCTGGTTATCCATTTCTATTATAGAACCTGACATACCGGTTAGATTCGCTGTTGAGTTTTCTACAGTCTGGAAATATACGCCTGCAGGCGTAAATAATATTGGGAATATGGCTGTGAATAGCAAAATAATAATAAACGCAAAGGCTATATTGGCAAAGGAGCCTGCTGCATAGACCTTTAGACGGGTAGACTGCTTGGATTTCTTAAGCTGTTTTTCATCT
>CAIKBN010000172.1 GCA_903825675.1 uncultured archaeon | reverse complement strand
TCTTGGAGAAAGAATCCTGATAATCCTTGACCTGCAGAAAATCCTGAATGAGGAAGAGCTCTCAAAAGTCATAGAAACAGAGGGCAAAAACGAATTGCCTAAAGAAAAACTGAAAAAGAAAGAGATAAGCAAAGAAGAAATGAGAAGAATAATTGAAAAAAAACTGAAAAAATAAGCCATATTATAATTTTATATATAAACTAAATGAGATAATATTCATAAATAATGGATCCTGTAAAAAGGGTTTCAGCATCGGTGATAAAATGGCTACCTATGATGAATTAATGACAGCAATAGTCAAAAAACAGATATCTATAATAGGTGAAAAAGTGGCATTGAAGATGGCAACAGAAGTAACTGGCATTAAGGTTGATAATTCTGGCAATGTAACAGGTGGTAACAAAGCCAAGCTGGAAGCCCTTGTAGACAAATATAAGGAAATTGCAGGTGGGGTAGCTGTTTTGTTTGCAAAAAAGGCAATCAAGCCCTTGTTGTCAGGCAAGGAAGACCTGCCTAATGATTTGAAGTGAGTAAATATGATAAATCCAATAATATTAACAATCGGTTGGTGCATTGGTGCTCTAAGCTTGTTTTTGGGTATACTAGCAGTTTACTACATGTATAAAACATCAAGGATCTATGGTGGAAAAATAGGGTCAAGCCTTAATAAGATATGCATAGGCACAGCTGTTGTAATTATCGGCCTAATAGTTTTAGGTGCCATATTAACATTAATATCGCAACAAAGCCCTGAATCTGAGGTTTTAGACATGTTACTAATAGTTACAGTATTTACAGTACCAGGCTTCCTAGCCATGGCCTTAGGAGCTCGCAAACTTGCATCAGTGGCAACTGAGGCAAAATAAATCCTTTTTGTGGCTTCTTTGCGGATTTCTTTCTAAGTTATAAATGCAGAAAGAGAAGTTCAAAATAATCAAAGCATCTCGTTTATTTTCTTCGTTATATCCTGCAATGGCAGAACGAAATCAGCACACCCTCTTTTTATGATTGAATTAGGTATGCCGAAGATAACCGAAGTTTTTTCATCCTGGACAATAATACAACCGCCTTTATTTTTTATTTCTTCTGCGCCATCAGCACCATCATCTCCCATGCCTGAAAGCAAAATAGCTATTATTTTATTCCCTGATGTTGCAGCAGACTTAAAGGCTATATCTATATTTGGGGTGATCTTAGCAGGTTCTTTGTTCAATTCAACTACCAGATTATTAGCCTGTTTGATTATTCTCAAGTTAAGCCCGCCAGGCGCTACTAGAGCAATGCCTTTTTCCAGTACGTCTCCATCCCTTGCTTCCTTTACCCTTATCTTGCATATTCTGTCAAGCCGGTCTGCAAACGATCTCGTGAAATTTGGAGGCATATGCTGAACTATCAATATTGGGGATGGGAAACTACTTGGTAATGATGAGAGTAAATATTCTATTGCAGGCGGTCCGCCTGAAGAAGCGCCTATTAGAATTATCTTCTCTGAACGCATTGGTACCTTGATTAATACCGGTGCCTCTGGAATAATCAGCTTGCTTAAATCAACAGAAGCAGCAACCTTTACAAGAATTATCAGCTCATCTTTTATAATATTCATGTTTTTAGTTTCAGGTATAGGTATAAAATCAACCACGCCATACTTAAACGCATTTATGGCCTCTTTCATGCCTAATTCGCTGTCAGGGCTCATTAGTATAGATGGTGTTGGCTTAATCTGCATGATGCTGTAAAGAATGTCATAACCAGAAATACCTGGCATCTCTGCATTGAGAACTATGACATCAGGCTTTTTTTCTTTAACTATTTTTATTGCCTCTCCGTAATCCTTTGCCTGCATTGTCTTTATTTCTTTATCAGTTTCCAGCATTGCTGTAATCGAGTCTCTTATAAATGAAGAACTATCAATAACAATAACTGAAATCATAGTAGTTTATTGTAAAATAAGATATAAATAAACTTTATTGTGATTTAAAGATATATAAATTGGCGTGAAGATGTTAGACCAAACAACGCTGGAACTTTTTATATTAATTAAAACAATTAATTATTGATAAAATAATCACGGTGCTTTGAAAGTGTCAATCGAGATTGACTTTCCAAAACCACAGGTTTCGGAAATGTCATCCGAAGATGAC
>CAIKBN010000171.1 GCA_903825675.1 uncultured archaeon | reverse complement strand
TGTACAGTGGCAAGCCATCTTTCTAAGGATTATAAAATTCTTCTTCTTGACTGGTCTATATTCCCAAGAGACAAACCATGTGGTGGTCTCTTGGTTAAAGAGTCACAGGACTTCTTCAAGAATACTAAAATGCCACACACTATATTTTCGCACCCAAGATATCTGAACATGAAATATATTGATTGGGATAATGACAATGAAATAGATGAAAAAAGAAGCATATGGAACGTGTCAAGAAGGAGTTTCGATTACTGGTTGCTGAATATGAGCCATCATAAGGTTGATTTTTTATCAGGAACCAAGTTTTTGGAGTATAATGAAAAAGGCAATGCAATTAGTATCCTTATCGAAAAGGATAATGAGAAAAGAATAATTCAGGCAAAGTACCTTATAGGCGCCAACGGAGCATTTTCAACTATACGTAAAAGTATGACTGATAGAAAGATAAGATATTATGTCGCTACCCAGTACTGGATAAGATCCGATAAATACCTGAAAGATTTTCTTTACTTTATTTTTGATAATGAAATAACAGATTTCTATTCCTGGGTAATACCAAAAGGCAGCTACCTGCTTATAGGCTCAGCCCTGAAGCCAGATAATATAGAAGAGAAAATGGAAAACTTCAGGGAAAAGCTGAAGGAAAAATTAAATATTTCAGGCATTGTCGCGAAAAAAGAAGCTGCAATCGGTCTCAGGCCGCAAAGTATTAAAGATATAGTCTTAGGCAATTCTAATGTCATGCTCGTAGGCGAAGCCGCAGGCCTTATAAGTCCTAGCACAGGCGAAGGCATAAGCTTTGCCCTGAGAAGCGGCTATAACTGCGCTAAAGCACTCAATGAGAATTTCAGCAATGCCTCAGAAGAATACAAGCAACTTTGTAAGCCTCTTGTTGATGAGATAGAAGACAATATCAAAAAATCCGAGGTTCTCTCAGTTCCAATTAAGAGAAGGGACATGTTCCTCCGCATGCAATGACGGGGAAAATAAGAGGATCTGATAGCTCTATTAATCCCCACCAGCTTCTCCCTTAACCTTAATAAACCGCAAAAATAATTATTTACTGGAGAATTACGAATGAATTGCGTAGTATTCGGTATAAATATAGAAATAGGTAGGTGAAAATATGCCAGCGCCATATAAGAGAGGATATCATCACACCAAGTCCAAAGGCCATGAGGCCAATGTGACATGCGTTTACTGCGGCAGAACTGTTCCGAGATGGAAGAGCTTTGCGAGCTATCGAGGCTTCAAGCTATCCGACCCAGTGCTAAGAAAGCAGATAGACCCAAGGTTTGTAAGCACCTTTAGCACCAAATCGTATGCCTGTCCGGCATGCGCCCGCCATCGCGGAATCATCAAGATCGGAAGAAGCAGAAAATCACGTTGAAATGGTGATATCTTTTGTTAGGAAAGAAAAAAGAAAAAAATGAGACAAGAGCAGGCCATGTGCTTGAGACCATGCAGCACCACAGAACAAGGCATGAAAAAAACGAAAAGCATGGCCTTCTGGCCTGGTTCAAAAAAGAAAAGCC
>CAIKBN010000170.1 GCA_903825675.1 uncultured archaeon | reverse complement strand
CTATTAAATATGATGCTGCTTTCATTAGACAAGACACCTACGGTTTCTTTATCTATTATCTTCCCTCATTAATATATTATTTCCTCGTTTCTGCAACCACTATTAGACACGACACCTTTCATGAATTGAAGTAAATTGCCTGAAGCACTTCGTGCTTCGATTCGTTTTTACTTCGTTTTGTTTCTTTTTCTATTATCTTCCCTTTAGAGGAGACACCAAGGTTTCTCCTTCTATCCTCATCCTGTAAATATATTATTTTCATTTGATAATCACTGATCTATTTTATCAGCTCTATTGATATTTTATGCCTATTATTGATGTCTCCTTCATTTTTTATTATAAGCTCTCTTGAACCAGGTCCCCATCTGATGCTGTTGATTATATCTATATCGCTGTATTCCAGTCTTAGGTAAACTGGAAAGGAGGTTGGGCTTTTAGTAAGTTCACCAAAGGTTTTCTGTATTAGGCTGCTCAGGTTTGCTTTTTCGGTTATGCTCTGATTATTGCCTGCTGTAAAGGCCAGTAAGAACCTGTTATTTTCCAGGGGCTGCCTAATTTCTAATTTATAGTCATTGGCTAACTCGCTGAAGGATGTGCCAAAAGCTGAACCAGATACTAAGGCAAGAACTGCGCCTGCATCATGGGACGATATATATCTGTCTGTATACGTTATCGTATCATTGTTCTTGTTACTGCCTATATGAAAAGCGAAGTTAATGGTCACACTTCTGCCAAAGGAATTAAAGCCTGGCGAACTAATTGCAAAGCTAGGCTGCACCAAGAGCATTGCAATAAATATGACAAGTGATATTACAAGTGCAGCTTTCATAGCGTTACCTCCATCTCAACAAAATCGCTTCCTGCTTCAAGGGTAAAGACAGCTTCATAGGTAATACCTGAAGCAGAGTTCATCCATAGGCTTATGGAAGATGATGAAAGGTCATATCCTTCATGGGTTAACTCAGTATAGCCACTACCGTATGATGTATTGAACATGTCATCGATCATTACAGCGCTCTTGGGTGTTATATTTATGTCCAAATCCTTGTTTCGCATCATGGTTATCATGTCTGAGGTATTGACTGCGCCGTTAAGCTTTTTTATGGCAAACAGAACATAGTCGTTTTCCAGAACAAGGTCAGCAACACCGTCTTTGTTTATATCCTCTTCATAGGCCTTCATGACTGGCCCGTATATTATCTGCATATCATCTTCTGTTCTTTTTCCTGGCTCGAGCATGAAGTTGTAGACCTTATATTTTATTCTGTTTTCATTGCCGTCTACTATAAACTCGCCGTCTACAATGAGGTTTATGCTTCTTCTCGCTCCTGATGCCTCAAACATCAGTTCGTCTATTGCAGAACGGAGGTTGCTCATGGTGTATCTGGCTTCGTTGAAGATCTGCATTGGTTTGTTCCTTTCGATAACAGCAGAGGCTGCATTCAAGACTATGAAAGAGGATGTCAACACTATTAAAATTGCAATAACTGCTGATATTATCGTGTTCATTATATGCCTCCAAATATTATTTGGCTGTTGTTTTTTTCTATGGTCAGTATGAAATCACTTCTTTTTGAAAAAGCTCCAACAATATCTATGCTGTAATTCAGGACAATATAGGTTACATTATTGGGCCTTTTTATGAAAGATGCATAAGGGATAAAGAATTGTTGTGATGCTATGCCTGACATTTTATTTTTTATTGCATTACAGCTGCCTTTGGTTACAGGCAGGATGAACTTACTGCCTGAATTCTGGGAAAGCTGCATGGTGTAATTGCCTGGCTTGGACAGGTTTATGTAATTTAAACTACCGCTGCTTGCAATGCCAAAGACTGCTGATGATGCTGTATCTTCTAGGCAAACATAATAGTTTTCAATGCTAGCTGGATAATAAAAGCCATCTCCATTGCCATCTACTTCTGCCCTGTCGTTTTCAATACCATTTATATTAAAGTCAAGCATCAGGGTTACTTTATGCGAAGATGGCTGCATCAAAACTACTGGCACTAATAAAAATAATGATAATGAAATAATTAGCAGTATTTCTTTATTTTTCATGGCGACCCCTCAGCAGAAATAATTTGGCTTTGCCTACGCTTCTCATTTTCACAGTGCCTATGGCCTCCATCACAGCAAGATACTTTGATGCAGTTACCCTGTGAATGCTTGTCCGCCTTGCTATCTCATCTATGGTCAGGCTGCAATCAGCTTTCCTGAGCGTTTGCATTATATTTTTGCTTAAGTTTTCGTCCAGCATTTGCATGACCTATCTGCTCAATGACTAACATTATTGACTAACATCAATGACTAACATATGTTTTTTGTTATATAAATAGGTTTAGAATGCATGTCTAAATTAATAATTTCTATCCTATGAAAAGCATGAAGATTACTATGCCAATGGCTGTCATTATTACTGAGTGCTTGACTCCTGCCAGCATGGTGCCTTCTGCCATTTTGCCTATGGCCAGACCAGCAAATATGCCTTGTATTATTGTAATGTTCCTGAAGAGCCCTATCAATTCCAATTCAGTAGAAGGGCCACTCTTCCACTGAAAGGATGGCATAAGAAATTTAGACATGCCTATCATCACACCGAGAAAAATCATATATACTAAATAGCCTGTTAGAAGCTGGGAATATACGCTGGTTGATCTTTCTTTTTTTATTTTTTCCAAAGCCCTCAGG
>CAIKBN010000169.1 GCA_903825675.1 uncultured archaeon | reverse complement strand
TTTTTTCATCAAGTTGTTCTAATTTATGTTGTTTTAAAAATTCTTGAATAAGTATATTTTTTCTTAGTGTAATTATTTTTTCAGACCATCCACCCCTTACATTATTATAGAATCTTTGATAATTAGTATTAGAATTTCTAAAATCTTCTGAATATACCTTGCTATGAAAATCTTCTACGAATTTTCTTATTATATTTTCTTTTCCTTCTAAAGAATAAGATATTTTTAATTCTCTGATCATTGTGTAGACCGCTAAGATCCACGCATGTTTATGTTGACAATACCTACTCAAGTCAGTATCCTTATGATGTTACCCAATATCATTGGCATAGTTGCTGTCATTATATATGAACGGTTTATTAGGGAATGAGTATGAACAAAAAATCTCAGCTGAAGCTAAAAATAATACTTGCGCTTATTGCAGGGCTTTTGTCAATAGTTGTAATGCTTCCGTTAGTTCACGAGCTCGGCCACTATTCAATTGCCTGCGCTTTCAATTGTTCTGCTATTGATAAGTTTGATTACTCGCCTACAAGGGCTTTGAAAAATCTGATAATTCCGCCTGAGAACGGTATAGCACACCAGGTAACGTACAAAGGAAATGTATGGACCATATTCCCAGAGAGCCAGGTTATACTCATAGCTGTTGGCGGAGCTTTGTATGAGCTTATCCTGTTTGTTATTGTTCTATTGCTGCTGAAGAATGTTAATGAAAGGTATAAACACGAAAAGAAGCTTAATCTGTTTCTGCTTTTTACCTTCCTGATGGGGATTTTTGCATTTTTCTTTACCATATCCTTTTCATGGCTGTATGACTCTCTGCTTATTCTCAATCATTACTCATTCAGTTTGTATGCAAAGCTGGCCATTATCATACCCCTTTACGCTGCCATATTTCTATTCTGGTTTTTCATGCTGGCAAAGTACATGAGAATATTTTATTCGCATGTAAAGGGTTTGAGAAAGCGGGTATGATTATTCAAACCCTTAAAAAATAATATTATAGCCCTAAGTCGCCATCTTCTTCAGCGACCGCAAGGACCACCAGAATATGACAGTTACGAGCAGGGACATGACAACAAATCCCTCTATGATGTCTATGCTCTGGAAATTCCCGGCAAACAATGCTCGTGATGCATACACTGCATACGAGAGCGGGTTAAGCATGGATAAATCCTGGAGCCAGACTGGAGCAAGCGCAAGCGGAAGCAGGATGCCCGACAGCAGTGAAACAGGTAATGTTATTGTGTTTAATGTCGGGGCAAGATTGTCCTCGTTTTTATAAATAAGCGCAAAGGCATAAGACATGGATGCCATGGTAATTCCTATCATCGCGTATAATAACAGGGCAATCAAAAATCCTGCTAAATTTAAAGTAAGTCCTAACGGGATCGCAACTATCGTGATCAAAATGCATTGAAGAAGAAGGACAACTGCGTCCCGCAAAACCCTGCCTAATAATATTGCCGGGCGTTTTACAGGAGTTACTAAAAAGCGTTCTATAACACCTGACCGGATTTCATCAATAAGCCCGAATCCCACGAACGCTGAGCCGAAAAGCGCAAGCATGACTAAAAGCCCAGGAATGAAAACCTGAACAGTTTGTCCTGCAGGCAGGCCTGGAACGCCTCCAAGATCTTTCAGGAGCGGCATGAACAAGAACAGGTACAGGAGCGGCTGGAACAAGCTCACGAAAACAAAAACAAGATTCCTGAATGTATGCTGCATGTTGCGGACGAACATTAATTTTGTATCGCGAAATATTTTCATATTATTTGTCATTTTCGAAACACCTTATAAATTATCGTAACAGACTGACGCACGAAGTGCGTTATTTGCAGAATACTTCTCATGTTTCATCCTCTCTTAATGAACGGCCAGTATATCTCAGGAAAACATCATCCAGGCTGGGCTTTGACAAGGTCATGCTCTGTACCTTCAGGTTGTTTGCATCAAGCAGGCGCAGGAGTTCAGGCATCATTCTTTCCCCGTCTTTTATAGATACATAGACAACATTGTTATTGGTCTGGATTTTCTCAGGCTTGATTTCCGCTATTAGCAAAGCCTCGGCATTCCTGGCAATATCCATGTCAGGAAAACCAAGCAAAATCGTATCAGCGCCTATGCTGTCTTTCAGCTCTATTGGCGTTCCCTTAACTATGATTGTTCCATTATCTATGATTGCTATGGTATCGCAAAGCTTGTCAGCCTCGTCCATATAATGGGTGCTCAAAAATATAGTGA
>CAIKBN010000168.1 GCA_903825675.1 uncultured archaeon | reverse complement strand
CTTTCTTTTCTTCTGGAAGAAGGAGTGCATCCAAAACTGTTTTTTTAGCAGATTTTATTTCCCTTTCCCTCACCAAATTCCAGATTGAAAAGCCTGACAATAAAGAAATAATGCCTGTAAATAAAAGTATTAAAGAGAATGGAGAAAATAACAATAAAGAATTGTTTTCGAGTGCTGAAGGTCTTCTATCGAATCCAGAGATATTACCTTCTCTCGGCTGAGTTGAAAGGACAGGAATAGAGAAATTTCCACGTTCCTGTCTAATTTCTGACACTAGGTCTGCCTGCCAAACAACGGAATAAACCTGCAGCAAATAAAATATCAATGAAAAACCTCCAAACAAAAAGCATAAAAGCATTACCACAATATATTTCATGTACGGTTTTTCCATTGTTTCACCTTGTTTCATGTTTCAGGTTGTTTCAAGATGGTTTAATATGCCGTTTCAAATATATAAATGTATTATTTAAAGTAAAAAGAATGGTGTGTTCAGTGAACGGAAAAAATACAGTAATTGAATTAAAGAATGTCTGCAAAACTTATCAGGCAGATGGTGTTGAAGTCCAGGCTTTGAAGGATGTAGACCTGAAAATCAAAAAAGAAGAATTTATAGCAATCATGGGTCCAAGCGGCTCTGGCAAATCAACACTCTTGCATATGGTAGGGGTTTTAGACAAACCAACAACAGGAAAAATATACCTAGATGGAACTGATATTTCCAAGCTGAATGATTCTAAGTTAGCAAGATTGAGAGGAAGGAAAATTGGGTTTGTGTTTCAGTTTTTTAACCTATATCCGACATTAACTGCTCGAGAAAACATTGAATTGCCCATGCTCATAATAGAATGCGATAAGAATGAAAGAGAGAAAAAAGTATCAAAATTACTCAGAACAGTTGGTTTGGAAATGAGGTCTGAACACCTACCTTCCCAGCTTTCTGGCGGTGAGCGCCAGCGGGTGGCTATAGCCAGAGCTTTAGCGAATGACCCTCCACTCATATTGGCAGATGAACCGACTGGCAATCTGGACACAAAAACCGGTTCAGAAATAATGAAATTCCTAAATAAACTCCAAGAGGAAGAGAAAGTAACGATTGTTATGGTTACACATGAACCTGACATCGCGAAATATGCTGAACGGACTGTTTATTTAAGAGATGGAGAAATTGTAAAAGGAGGTTGAGGAAAATGAAAAAAACAGTATTCCTACTTATCTTAGTAGGTATTTTGTCGGTAAGTGCATTGGCAAATGCAGAGGTTTTAAAAATAGGCTCAAATTATCTTATTACTGACACAGTAAATTTAAAAACCACTTTTGTTAATCAAGACCCATATCCAGCTGAAACCGGTGGATATGTAAACCTGCTGTTCAAGCTAGAGAATTGGGGAACCAATAAAGCAGAAAATGTAACTTTTGAATTATTGTCTGAGTACCCATTCTCTCTAGATACTGGTGTAAGTGCTATCAACGAACTGGGTACAGTAGGAGGTTCACAAACCGATGAAAACGCTTTTTTGATAAAATACAAGGTAAGAGTGGATAAAGATGCTGTAGATGGCGAGAATAAAATAGGAGTAAGATATACATACGGTAATAGTATGAGCTACTCTTTAGGAACATTTAATGTAACAGTATCGAATCCACGAACAGATTTTGATGTAGTTGCACAGGATTCAACAGCATCTTCTACAACATTAGCGATAGCCAACATAGGGGCAAACGATGCATATTCTGTGATTGTTAAAATTCCTGAACAAATGGATTACACGGTTACAGGAACATCTGCCAGCATAATCGGCAGCCTAACTGCCGGGGACTACACACTCGTGAGTTTTCAGATAACATCAGCCACAGCTTCCAATGTGTCTGGTATGAGAGGAAGAGTACCGTCATCTTATTCACGTAATATGACAGTACCAGACATGGCAAGCGGGACAGAACCAAACATATCATTTGGCAACAGAACAGCAGCCAACAACTCCATGACTCGTGGAGGACAACTTGCTGTTGAAATATCTTATACAGATACGCTTGGCATAAGAAGGACTGTTCAAAAAGAAGTTAGTTTGCAGCTTGGCACAGCATCCGGAGCAACGACAAGAACACAGATAACGCAAGGAAGCTCGTCACAGATACTCAGTGGTGGCCTGATGTACATAGCGATTGGTGTAGTTGGAATAGTCTTAGTGGCAGTTTTCTTCAAATTCAGCAAAAGGAAGAAGAAATGAGATATAAAAATAATGGTGTAAACCTGCTTGACATACTTCTTGTGTCAGTTTGGGTTTACGTAGATTTGTTTTTATATCAGTTTGTTTAGGTGTTTTAAAATGAAATTCAGGGATATTATAAGACTTTCCATGAACAGCCTGTCACATAGGGGATTGAGAAGTTGGTTGACTATACTGGGTATAGTTATTGGCGTGGCAGCAGTTGTTGCTATACTCTCGTTAAGCTCAGGCATGCAACAGGTAATCTCATCCCAATTAGGTGGTCTTGGTGCAGACATCATCACTGTTTCACCAGGGTTCAACAGGGCTTATGGAGGTGGTTTTGGTGGCCCTGAAGGCGAAAGACAAGCTACATCCGTAAGCCAAAATTTAACTGACAGGGACATTCAGATTATAAAAATTGTTTCTGGGGTCCAAATCGTGAATGGCATAGTTTCTGGCAGGGTTGATGTCACCTACCTAGGAAAAACTGCTTCTTTATCGATTGAGGGTGTTGATCCGTCGGCATGGAAAAAGATGACAACCTCCGAATTAGAATCTGGTAGGTATCTAACATCAAGTGATGAAAATGCTATTGTGATCGGGAATGCAGTTGCAAATACTGTGTTTAAACAACCATTGCTGATAAATACACAAATAAGCATCGGAGGTAAAACTTTTGGTATTGTTGGCATATTGAAGTCGTCAGGCAGTAGTTTTGGTGGAAGCGATAACACGATTTTCATGCCGTTTAGTGCGGCAAGAACTGTTATTGAAAATGCTGGTACGAACCGGTTCTCATCTATACAGGTAAAGGTAGCAGATTCTTCAGCAGTTGATGAAGTCGTACAAAGCATCCAGGAAAGACTAATGCTTTCAAGGCATGTCACAAATTCCACAAAAGATTTTACTGTTCAATCTGCTCAAGCAATGCAGGAGACAATTTCAAGTGTGATGGGAACGATGAGCTTGTTCCTCAGTGGCATAGCTGCTATATCCCTTTTGGTTGGTGCAATAGGCATAGCTAATACTATGTTTATGTCTGTTATGGAAAGAACAAGACAGATTGGAACCCTGAAGGCTTTGGGAACTACGAATTTCGAGATAATGAAACTTTTTGTTTTAGAATCCGCAATGATTGGTTTTATAGGAGGCCTTATAGGAGTTTTCCTAGGTTTCATAGCCTCTGGAACGGTTTCTGAGCTTGGTATCAGGATGATAGGTATTGGAGGAAGAGGGATGGGCGGTAGTAGCAGTATAACAGTCATCACACCTGAACTGGTTTTATTTGCCATAGGCTTCTCGATTCTTATAGGGATTGTTTCCGGCTTGCTTCCTGCAAGAAGGGCAGCTAGTTTGCAGCCGATAGAAGCGTTAAGGTATGAATAACTAATTAATTAACTAGATTTAAAACTTGGATTGAATGGAATTATTTTTCTTAACAACTTTTATTTTTTTTACTTCTGCCTTTATCATTATTATCGTCGTCTCTAAATTCTGCTTCTATGTGGCAGCCGTCGCAAAATGGCTTGTTTCTTGATTCACCACAACGGCATAAAGTAACACGATTTCTGATTTCATATCTACTACCATCTGCTGATTCTATTGGAATCCTTCCTTTTACCCATAAAGGTCCACTAACATTTGCTCCCGGATCTTCTATTAAACCAATAGAAGGTTCAAACTTGGGTTCAGTCGGTTTTCCTGTTTTTTTATCCCAACATACTAATCTTCCTGAAGGGCAGTCACAAGCTTCTTGAATTGCAATCTCTTTTGATTTTGGATTATCTGAATTCTTAGTAAGATTCCAAGTTCCGCCAGACCTATGACAAAATCTTGTAGCAGAACATAAATCTTGTGAATCTGTCAAATCAAGATCAGGACCCGATATCTTATCCGCTTTTTCAATATATTTTTTCTTACTGGCAGTTTCTGTTCCATCAAAATTTATTTTTATGTGTGTACCATCGCAAAAGGGCTTATTACATGATTTGCCACAACGACAAAGGGCATAGTTATCCTTTTCAGTATATTTTTCTCCTCGTTTCCATTTAGTAGGATTACCATCACTACCAACTACTGCTATTTCCTTAGCTAATGGTAAATTCCCAGATACCATAAAAGGTCCGTTTTTTGTAACTAATATCTTACAATCTTTTTTCATAAAATTCACTTCTTTAATGTATAATAATAAGTTAATATTTAAAATATTTTTCTTTCTTCATATGAGGTAGGAATAACGAAGAGTTTGACATTTAATGAATAAAATAGGAAGTTGTGAGGGAAGATTATTTATTATAGTTCTTTTAATAGCTTTTCAGTTATTTCATCCAGGTTGCTGACAAGCATGTCAGCACCAGATTTTTTTAATTCTTTTTCATCTGCGTATTTATTCTTTAGCGCTATGC
The DNA here is from genome assembly GCA_903825675.1 of uncultured archaeon. Taxonomy (GTDB): domain Archaea; phylum Aenigmatarchaeota; class Aenigmatarchaeia; order GW2011-AR5; family GW2011-AR5; genus CAIKBN01. The sequence continues at coordinate 2,516 of CAIKBN010000168.1, read as the reverse complement.
ATTTCATGTCTGCACGCTTGGCTGATTTTATGCCATTTGGCGAGTCTTCGATGGCTATGCATTCTTCTGGCTTTAATTTGAGTTTCTCAGCTGCAGCCAGATATATATCTGGATGCGGTTTTGGATTTTTTACATCATAGCCGCTGACAATAACTGAGAAATAATCCTTTATCCCAAGCGTGTCAAGTATCAATTCTATGCCGTTCTTTGGCGTAGATGATGCAATTGCAAGAACAAAATTTTTCTTTGCCATGTCTAGAAGCTGATAGATGCCTGGAATTTCTTTTACACCCTCATTTCTTATGAGATATATAAATCTTTCTATAATTTTCTTGCCTATTTCAGCTTCGTTATCCTTGATATCAAGGTTTTGTTTCATCACTCTTGCTGCATTGCTGCCGAATATCTTTTTATGGAACTCTTTTGTATATTCATAGCCATATCCTGCAAATACATCTTCAACTACTTTGATCCAGGTCGCTTCGCTATTAATTATTACTCCGTCCATGTCAAATATTATTGCTTTAATCATAGAATTACCTGAATAGTTTAGCTATATCTGATGATTTTGCTCTAATAATTCCTTTCTCAGTTATTATTCCGCTAATGAATTTGGCAGGTGTTACATCAAAGGCAGGGTTCTTTGCATGAGAATTGGGATTAGCTACAAGGACTTTTTCCAGTTTATTGCTTTTGGTTAATACTGTCTGGTAAAGCACTTCTTCTTCGCTGCGCTCTTCTATTACTATTTCGCTACCGCTTTTGCATTTTAAATCGAATGTAGATAATGGTGCTGCAACGTAGAAATGAACACCGAACTCTTTAGCAGCAATTGCTTTTTCTAATGTGCCTATTTTGTTTGCAATATCGCCATTAGCTGCTATGCGATCTGCGCCGACAATAATCAAATCGATTTCGCCTTTTTGCATATAGTATGCGCCTGCATTATCTGGAATAATTGCATGCGGTATATTTTCGTTCTTTAGTTCCCATGCAGTAAGCCTTGCGCCCTGGTTTCTTGGGCGGGTCTCGTCAACATAAACAAATATTTTTTTGCCGCTTCTTTGAGCCATATAGATAGGTGAAGTTGCTGTTCCCCAGTCAACGAATGCTAACCATCCGGCATTGCAGTGGGTTTCTATATTAAAGCTAGAGCCATCAGTTTTATTTTTTATTAGGTCTTTTCCAAACTCACCGATTTTTTTACAAGCTTGGACATCTTCGTCTGCGATTTTTTGAGCTTCTTTTTTCGGATCGCTGGCTTTGTAAACTCTGTTAACAGCATAAAATAGCTGATTTGCAGTTGGCCTTGTGCTTTCTATGGTTTGTTTTGCATTCGCTGCCTCTTTTTCGTTTAGTGCCTGTGCCATGGCAAAGCCAGCAGCTGCTCCTATTGCACCTGCTCCGCGGATGGTCATGTTTTTTATTGCTTCAGCGGTCTGCCTGTAGTTTTTGCATTCAATTATCTCAAAAGAGAATGGTAGTTTGTTCTGATCAATCATGAATACTGAGGATCCTTGCATCCATATAGTTAGGTAGGGTTTTCTGTTAACAAGCATAGAATCAGATTAACGTCTAATTTTTAATTCTTTCTGTTTAACAATATTACTCATGGTTGATCTTGTTATTGTAGGCTCTATAGCCCTGGATAACATAAAAACCCCGTTCGGGTATGTTGAGAATGTACCAGGCGGATCAGCAACCCATGCATCTATTGCAGCAAGTTTTTTTGCAAGACCAGGAATCGTCGGGGTTGTAGGCGAGGATTTCAATCATTTTGATGTATTTCATTCTAAAAATATCTCAATAGAAGGACTGAAGGTTGTAAAGGGAAAGACCTTCAGGTGGAGCGGTTATTATGAATATGATATGAATCAGGCCCATACGTTAGAAACGCAGCTTAATGTATTTGAAAACTTCAAGCCTGAATTGCCTGATAGCTACAAGAACGCGAGATATGTTTTCCTTGCGAATATAGACCCTGAGTTGCAGTTGAGTGTACTTGAACAGATGAAAAATCCGTTAGTGGTCATAGACACCATGAATTACTGGATAGAAAACAGGCGCGAGCAGCTTCTAGATGTTATTAAAAAGAGCAATATACTGCTTTTGAATGATGCTGAAGCAAGGGAGTTGTTCAACACGACAAATCTTATAAGTGCAGGAAAGAAAATTCTTAAGCTTGGCTTAGATGCAGTTGTTATAAAAAAGGGTGAGCACGGAGTTCTTTTATTCACAGACAATGAGATGTTTCTTCTGCCAGGGTATCCGCTAGAAAATGTACGCGATCCCACAGGAGCAGGTGACAGCTTTGCAGGCGCATTCACAGGCTATCTTTCTAAAAATAGTTTAAATGAAGAGTATATACGCAAGGCAGTTGTTTATGGTTCATCTGTCGCTTCTTTCAATATGGAGGATTTCAGCTTCAATAATCTTAAAAAGATAAAGTTACAGGATATAGAATTACGCTATAATGAATTCAAAAATATAATAAGGTTTTGATAAGGAGGTTTAAT
>CAIKBN010000167.1 GCA_903825675.1 uncultured archaeon | reverse complement strand
CTCCGTCAACCTGTTTTTCGGTCTTGGGCGACTCGTCATATTTCATCGTGTCAATAGGCCGGTTTTCCTGTAAAGAAGATAAGGAGGACCAAGAGATTTGTTATTATAAAAGAAGGTGTCCGCTTTGTTCCTGCTTTTCCTATAGCGCTTGCGGTTACATTTCTGGTTGGGAATTTGATATTTTTGATTATTTAGATTGCCTGGTGAATAATATGCTGGTAAATTTTCCTTACAGAATTCTGGTAGAAAAGTCTGTCAAGGACAATATAAAAGATGTTTTATTAGCGATGAAGCTGGGTAAAAAATGCGCAATTATATGCTCTAAAAATACACAGCAACTAATAGGAACTGAAATCAAAGAAGCAGTATCAGGTTCATTCAATGCAGAGATTATAGAGCCTGAGTCTATAGAAAGAAAAAGCATTGAAGAGCTATCTAAAAAAATAAAAGCCTTTGATTTTGTTATAGGCATTGGCGGAGGCAAGACCATAGATATAGTAAAATATTCATCCTTTTTGGCGAATAAGCCGTGGATAGCTTTTCCAACTGTACTAAGCCATGATGGTGTTGTTTCTTCCATGGCAAGGCTAAATTACGATGGAAATCGAATCTCAGTGAATGCAGTTGAGCCTGTAGCAATAATAGCTGATCTGGATACTATCAAAAAGGCGCCTTATAAATTTATAGCTGCAGGAGCAGGTGATCTGATATCCAACATAGCTGCAGTAGAAGACTGGAAGATCGCTGCCAAAAAAGGTGCGGAGAAATATCATACTGTAATGGCAGAGCTGTCATTACTATCAGCCAAGGGTGTTATGGAACATACGGATGATATAAAAAACAAGACCTATCATGGAATGGAAATACTTTTATGGTCATTGATATGTTCTGGTTTTGCCATGAACATCTATGGTTCTTCCAGGCCATGCTCAGGATCTGAGCATAATTTTTCCCATGTGCTGGATAGTTTAAAAGCAGGTGCTCTGCATGGCGAGCAGGTTGCCCTTGGCACAATAATAATGACATATTTGCAAGGCGGTGACTGGAAGGCAATAAAAAAAATCCTTGTAAAACTAGGACTGCCGACTAACTCAAATGAAATAGGGATTGAAAAGAAAAAACTTGTTAAGGCACTTGTAAATGCGAGATCAGTCCGTGAAAGATATACAATACTTAATGAAAAGAAGATAGATGAGAAATCAGCTGAAACGCTATTAAAAACCCTGGGGATCGTATAATCATTTTTTATAGTTCTTGACTGTTTCTATTATATTTTTGATAGCGGTAAAGTTTTCTTCTGTAATGGTTCCTGTATCTATAATATCAGCTCCTGCTTCTAACAGGGCTTTTGCCTGTGCTGGTTTTCTTATGCCACCGCCAACTATTAGCGGTATATCTATGTTTTTTTTGATTGCTTTTACCATTTCAGTTGGAACAGGCTCTGGCGCACCTGAGCCTGCCTCCAGATAAACTAAAGACATGCCGAGATGCTGGGCAGCTAAGGCGTATTGAGCAGCTTTTATGCCTTCATCTCTTTTTATCAGATCTGCTTTGCCGACTTCGCCTACCCTCATTCCAGGTTCTACTATAAGGTATGCCATTGGTATTATCTCGATTCCAAGTTTTTTTACTAACACTGATGCCTGTGCCTGAGCTCCTGTTATCCAGTAAGGGTCTTTGGAATTCAAAAGGCTCATGAAGAATATGGCATCAGCATATTTGGATATGCCACTCAACCCGCCTGGAAATAATATCACAGGCAGTGATGTGTTTTTTATTTTGAGGACTAGCTTATCAAGAAAAACCTGATTAACATCTGTGGATCCACCAACCAGGACAGCATCTGTGCCAAACTGCTTAAGCTGTTTTATTTTTTCATCAATGCCTTCCATTTTTTTAGGGTCTGGATCCAGCAGGGTTACATGCATGGCCCTTTTCCTGATTGTTTTGCAAATAAAGTCCTTGACAGACATTAAATCCCCTTTACCTCATTATGGATTTAGTTAAATTGCAATTTAAAGGATAAAAACTACTAATTCAGTGCTTCCAGTGCTAGATTAAATGCCCTGAAATTCGCTATCCATATATTAGCTATTTGCTTTGCTTCTTCATCTGCCAGAGGACTTGCGACAGACAATCTGGCTGCTTTCATCATTGGGTAATCCAGTTCATCATTGCCGAGAACCAGGGCTTCTGATATATCTAGGCCATGCCTTTTCAGCATCTCTCTAGTTTTTTCTAATTTTTCTTCGCCGTTCCTCATTTCTATTTTGCAGTACTGGATGATGGATTTTTCAGGGCAATAAATTACAGGATTTCCTATGCCATCTTTGCATCCAAAATATTCTACAGCTGCTTTAACACCGATATCGCATCCCATTGAAGAAATAAATGGTTTTAGCTCTTTTTCTTTGATATATTTAACAAAGGCTTCTGCGCCTGGTAATTCAGCTTCTTTTATGGCATCTTTAGCTAAATCAAAAAAGGTAGTATAAAGAGCGCAGCCTGTTTTGCCTATAACATCAAAGAAATAACGCAGGCCTTCTGCTACGCCTTCGTTTAATGTTATCTCCAATATTTTTACAACATTCTCCATGCCGAGCTTATAATGATCATCATGGCCTTTGTTTTTTTCTAATTCTAAAAATTTAAAACCAATATCCCCAGTTAAGGTCCCATGGATGAGGGATTGATCTAAATCCATAACTACTGCTTTGCATCCATTTAATGATGCCTTGAAATAGCTTGCTGCTTCTTTAGCGTCGTAGATAGTCATGCTCTTT
>CAIKBN010000166.1 GCA_903825675.1 uncultured archaeon | reverse complement strand
TGAAAATAAAAGAAAGGTTCAGCAAAGAAAAGCCTTTATCCGGCATTAGAGTCGGCATGGCGCTTCATATAACCAAAGAGACAGCTGCGTTAGTAAGGACGCTGAGTGCAGGCGGTGCTGATGTTGCAATAACAGGATGCAACCCTTTAAGCACGCAAGATGATGTAGCAGCAGCCTTAGCCAAAGAGGGTTTTGCTGTATATGGATGGAAAGGTGAAACCAAGGAAGAGTATTACACAAATCTTAACAAGGTTCTTGATTTTAAACCTAATATTACAATAGACGATGGTTGTGACCTTGTGATGGAGATTCATGTTAAAAGACAGGAACTTTTGAATAAGGTTATGGGCGGGGCAGAGGAAACCACTACAGGTGTTATAAGATTACGATCTATGGAGCGTGAGAAGGTATTGAAATATCCTGTTCTGGCAGTTAATGATTCCAGGACAAAACATTTATTTGATAATTTTATAGGTACTGGCCAATCCACAATAGACGGCATTCTCCGTGCAACAAACACACTTATGGCAGGAAAAAATTTTGTAGTATCAGGGTATGGGAATTGCGGCAAGGGTGTTGCACAGCGCGCAAGAGGAATGGGTTCAAATGTTATAGTAACTGAAGTCGATCCATTCAAGGCCTTACAGGCTGTTATGGATGGATTCCGTGTAATGCCTATGGATAAGGTTGCCAGCATAGGCGATATATTTGTCACAGTTACTGGCAACAAGCATGTTATATTTACAGATATAATCAGGAAGATGAAGAGCGGTGCAATCCTGGCAAACAGCGGTCATTTCAACATAGAGATAGACATAGAAGGCCTTGAGGGCATATCAAAGAAAAGACGCATAAGGCCTTTCATGGATGAGTATGTAATTGACGGCAAAAAAATATTTATACTTGGTGAGGGGCGACTGATAAACCTGGCTGCTGCAGAGGGCCATCCTTCAGAGATTATGAACATGTCCTTCATGAACCAATCACTGGCTGTTGAATACATTGCCAATAATTATAAAACACTGGAACCCAAGGTCTACAAGCTGCCAGATGAGGTTGATCATATGGTTGCAAAAGTCCAGTTAGAATCAATGGGCATAGAGATAGATGAACTAACAGACCATCAGAAAAAATATCTGGATTCATGGCATGAAGGTACGTGATAGAAATTAGCTTGCAATTAAATATAAAAATCTTGTTAGGTTAATTAAATTGATTCAGATGATTGGAATATTCGGCGGTTCTGGGTTTTATTCGTTGCTCGAAGGCGCGAAAGAGAAGGCTGTTGAAACGCCTTTTGGAAAGACTAGCTCTAAGATTACGATTGGCCGAATAGGCAATACGGATGTTGCCTTTATGGCAAGGCATGGCACAAAGCACGAATACCCGCCACATAAGATCCCATATAAGGCCAATGTCTGGGCATTCAAGGAGCTTGGTGTTGAAAGGATTATATCGCCTACAGCTGTTGGCTCACTAAAACCTAAGATAAAACCAGGGGAATTCCTTGTTCCTAATCAGTTCATCAGCTTTACTCAAAGGGATGACAGCTTTTATGATGGCCCTGAAGCAGAAGCAAAACTCGGGACTAAATTTGGCGGTACTGTTCATATATCGCCTGCTGAGCCGTATTGCCCTGAGCTGATTAAGATCATAGTCAAAGAGGGCAGAAAAATGGGACTGACTGTTCATAATGGCGGAACTTTAGTTGTGATACAGGGACCAAGATTTGCAAGCAGTGCAGAGAGTGATTTTTTCCGGCGTAATGAATGGGATGTTATAAACATGACATCTTATCCTGAACTCATACTTGCAAGAGAGCTTGAGATGTGCTATGCCAATATCGCAATAATAACAGATTATGATACAGGCTTGAAGGATAATCCAAACATAAAGCCTGTAACTATTGAAGAGATTGTAAGGGTTTTCAGGCAAAACAACGAAAAGATAAAGAAACTTATTTTGAATATTATACCCAAGCTGCCAAAAGAGAGAAACTGCATTTGTGCAAAGGCCTTGGAAGGCGCAAGGCCTTAAGGCGATTTTATGGATAATGAAGGACTGAAAAAGAAGATCAGGGAAGTGCCGGATTTTCCTAAGAAGGGCATTTTATTTTATGATGTTACTACACTCCTAAAAGACAGCGGGGCACTGCAATATGCAGTAAAGGAAATGAAAAAAAGATGCC
>CAIKBN010000165.1 GCA_903825675.1 uncultured archaeon | reverse complement strand
TTTCTTTTCCTTGATATCTTCCCTTTATTAGGAATATACTCTATTTAGTTAAAACCTAAAGGTTAAAAACCTTATTTAAAATTGGTTTTAGACTATTTATATCCTATTTACACGCAATAGAAACTTTTTATTTCTCCTATAATATACTTACTTCATGATTGTCAAGAATATAATGACTAAAAAACCGATTGCGATGACGCCGAATGACAAGCTGAAGAAGGTCTTGCATGTGCTTGCTGAGAATGAGATCTCAGGATGCCCTGTTGTCAGCAGGGATAAAAGAGTTCTTGGCGTGATTACTCAAACAGATATACTAAAGCTGATCGACGTTCATTCGAAGATACAAAGATCTGGTACTGATTTGTTTTCGCTGGTGCTTGCTGCTATAAGGAGCGAACATTATGACGACCTGAAAAAAACCATAAAGAAGGTTCTTGAGATGAAAATAAAGGATTTCATGGAAAAAAAGGTTGTTACTATCGATACTAATGAGGACATATACACAGCAGCCAAGCTCATGAACAAGCATGATATAGACCGACTGCCTGTGACTGAGAACGACAAATTAGTAGGCATTGTCACAAGATGGGATATGATAAGGGCGCTGGAGAAGATTAAGTAATTATTTAGCTAAGGTTTTACTGTTGAGTTTATGGGAGAATCCCACGATGTAATCCAAGATGCTAATAGGGTTGTATATGCTAAATCTATGGCAGAGGATGTTACTTCTGAATTAGAAGATAATCACAATGTCTCGTTAAAGGAAGTTTTAGAACCTATGAAGGGTTTTTTTGATACAATGCACGATGTACTTATGAACTGGATTGCTGCATACAAGATAGATATGTCCAGATTTGATGAGGTTGAAGAGGCCTTTGCTGATATGTTTGGCAGTATGGTTGAAATAATAGATGATAAAAATGATCCTTTGTTTGGTAGATATAATGATGTTGAACTTAATGAAATACAAAGAGCTATGTTTGGTTATCAGTTACATATAAGAGGTCTTTTGCCACCTGAGAAAAAAGGGTATCTTACAACTACAATGAGAAAATATCCTGCTGTTTTTATAGAAGGACTGCTGAACTTCGAATAATTTTATTCGGTTTTTGGAATAGTATGGCAGATCCAAATTTATTGTCATCTTTTTCCAGATAGTCAAACCCTTTATCTAAAAATGTTTGCTCATATGGAGGATTATTGCCTTCTGCAAAAATATATAGCCCACCTGGTTTTAATACCCTATAGCATTCTTCTATGAATTTTTCAACATTGTTGCATAAAAGAGGTGACCTGTCGATATTATATTCATAAAACAACAGTAACGAATGCAATAGAGAGAAGGTTTCGTTTTTAAAGGGCAAACTGTATGGGCTGGATAACATGAGTTCGAATCCCTTGTATTTTTCATGGTATATTCTATTAAACTCAGAGATTTTTTTAGCACCTTTTATTGAATCTTCAGAAAAATATATACCTACAACTAGTGTCTCAGGATACAAGGATTTTGTTCCGAGAACAAATCCACTTGCACCGCATCCTATATCAAGGACTGGACCTTCATGTAAAAGATGCTGCATTCCTCGGATTTCTAATCTATTCTTAACAAGATCAGCCCATACCCTATCCATTCCAAATGTCATAATATAACCATCTGTTAGAATAAAGTCAATCTTTATAAATTATTCCCCTTGTGCCCACTTGAAATTCCTAGGGTCGCGGTTTAGCTTAATTAAATTCTTCTCGCATTTCTTGGAACAGAACCAGAAGATTTTGCCGGTTTTCTGGACGAGCATCTTGCCTGTGCCTTTTTCTATACTCTTAGAGCAAAATGAACACTTGGCCAATTTTATCGCCTGCCGTATTTCTCAGAGCTTTCCATTTCAGTTTCCTTGAGCATTACTATGTCGCCTATTCTTATAGGGCCTAATACGTTTCTTGTCAGAACCTTGCCCTTGTCCCTGCCTTCGACTACCTGGCATCTGACTCTCTGAATGCCTTTAGTCCCTTCCCTACTCAAAATGCTTATTACTTCTGCTGGTGTTGCATCATCCGGAATATAAATCATCTCCACAAAGACGCAAAACTGCCTGACGCACAACCAAAACGACGCACAGCAGTGCGTCATTGTGTTTGCGTCTTTTTGGGTCTGTGTCGATTTGTGTTTCTGAATATTATTTTATTTCTTTTCAAACATATCTTTGAGCTTCTTTTTGGCTTCGCCTGCATCTAAAATTGCTATAGCTGCAGCTGATACATCTATGCCTGCTGCCCTGCCAAGCTCGGATTTGCTAGGCACACTCAAAAGCGGTATTTTCTTTTCGTCGCAAAGCGGGTTCAGATGCATTACTATTTCCTTTGGGTCTACATCATCTGCTATTACAATGGCTTTGGCCACGCCGCGCTCTGCTGCTTTGGTAGCCTCGTTAATACCTTTTCTTATCTTACCGGTTTCACGGGATATCTCAATTAGCTCAAGAATTTCTTCTGTCTTTATCATAGGTTTTCACCTCAATTACAAGGATTATATTAAATGAAAATGCTTTAAAAGTAATATTGCATAGGTTTTTATCCTTTAACCGTTACTAGATAAGCTGGAATAGCTAATGGTGATAGTAGTATGGACAGCAAATTTTTGAAAGTCAAGTGCAAGAACTGCAAGAACGAGCAGGTAATTTTCAACAAGGCTTCTATGACTGTTAAATGCCTGGTTTGCGGGAATGTGTTAGCCGAGCCCAAAGGCGGACGAGCGGACATAAAAACAAAGGTAATTGAGGTTGTTTCTTAAGGAGATGCGTTGTGATATTTATCGCATCTCTTTCAAAAACACCAAGGTGTTTTTAAAATGGTGAGAAGAAGAGGCATGCCTAGTATAGGGGAACTTGTTGTCTGCAAGATAAACAGGATTAATCCTAACTCAGCTTTTGCTATATTAGAGGAGTATGGCTTGGAAGGAATGATACATATATCTGAGATATGCTATGGCTGGATAAGGGATATCAGAAAGCATGTGAAGATTGACCAGGAAGTAGTTGCAATAGTTATCAGGATAGAGGATGACCGAATTAGCCTTTCAATGAAAAGGGTTGATACCAAAAAAGAGAAGACACGGACAAAGGAGTACATGATGGATCAGAAGGCAGAAAGAATGCTAGAAATGGTGGCAGGCAGTCTTAACAAGAATCTAGACCAGGCTTATGAAGATGTTGGGTTTCCATTCCAGGATAATTTTGGTTCTATTACAGGCGGTTTCAAGCAAGTGCTAAAAAACGCGGAAGCGCTAAAAGGCAAGATACCTGATGAATGGATTGAACCGATAAAGGAGATAGCTGAGAAGAACATCAAACAAAAGGAATTTGTGCTTAAGGCTAAGCTTATACTTAAAAGTTATAAACCAGATGGTATAAATACAATAAAAGGCGTGCTGATGGAAGCAGCCAAGATGAAGCTGGAGATAAAGTATATAGCTGCACCTGAGTATATGATCATATACAAGACAAAGCAGGCAAAGAAGGGAGAGAGCGAGTTTATGGAAAAATTAGAAAAACTCGCCAAGAATGCAAAAAATACCTATTGCCTGTGCGAGGTAGAGAAATGCTAAAATGCATTAAGTGCAATAGATATACGCTTTCAGAAACCTGTGCCTTGTGCAAGCTAAAAACAAGCGAGGTACAACCACCCAAATTTTCTGTAAGCGACAGGTTCGGGAAATATAGGAGAATGGCAAGGATGAAAAATGGAGACAATGATAAAGGTTACTGAGAAGGTTAAGCTGAAGAAACCTATACTTATAGAGGGGTTGCCAGGCATAGGCAATGTAGGCAGGGTGGCTGCAGGCTATCTTGTAGGGGAATTAAAGATGAAGAAGTTTGCTGAGCTTTATTCGCCGTATTTTCTGCCGCTGGTTATATTGCATCAGGATTCTGTTGCGCATCTTCTTAAGTGCGAGTTCTATTATTACAGGGGCAAAAAGAATGACATCGTTGTTCTGACAGGTGATACACAGAGCATATCATCTGAAGGTCATTATGATGTTTGCAACGCTATACTTGATTTTTCAAAAAAAATTGGCGTGACAGAGATTATAACTCTTGGCGGGTTTGTAGCAGTCCAGGAGATTAAGGAACCGCGGATAATTGGCGCTGTAAATGACAAAAAATTATTAAAGAAGTATGCTAAATATGGCATAGATTTCAACAAGGATCATCCTGTAGGCAGCATAGTGGGTGCTTCAGGCCTTCTTTTAGGCCTGGGTAATATAATGGAGATACCATCCCTGTGCCTTATGGGTGAGACTATTGGGTTACCGCTGATAACTGATCCAAAGGCAGCTGACAAGATATTGCAGGTCTTGCTTAAGATTCTTGACCTGGAGCTTGACCTAGGCAAGCTGGAGAAAATTATAAAAGAGATGGAAGAGAAGATAAATAAGACTGATACGATACATAAGGAGATATTAGAGGGTATGCCAAAGCCAAAGGATGATGTAAAATATATTGGCTGATGCTTTTTGGAGGTTTTGAGATGTTTGTCTACGAAGGTATGACGCGATTTGAAAAGACCCGCATAATCTCTGCCAGGGCTCTGCAGATTTCAATGGGAGCTCCTATTCTTGTGAAAACTGAATTAACAGAGCCTAGGGAGATAGCCAAGCAGGAATTTGATAAAGGCATTTTGCCAATAACAGCAAGAAGACCTGTACGAAAGAATGTGGAATAAAATCCTCTTTGTTGCTGTTGTTTTATTTTTGACTTCTACATAAAACCAATACTGCAAAGACAAGAAGTCAGAACGAAATCCACAAAGAAACCACTGCCTTTAGGCAGTGGTAGCAAAGAGGGTTTTATTTTTTAATTTATTTTTTCCGTGCAAAAGCAATTTAACCTGATATTATCAATGATAATTCATGATTATCAAGAAAATTCATGCAAGGCAGGTAATTGACTCAAAGGGCTATCCGACTGTTGAGTGCGATGCTGCTACGGATGCTGGCATATTCAGGGCCATGGTTCCAAGTGGTGCATCTATAGGGCGCCATGAAGCAGTAGAGCTCAGGGATGGCGGGAATGCTTTTTTTGGCAAGGGTGTTCTTAAGGCAGTTAGCAACGTCAATAAAATAATTGCTCCGAAGCTAATAGGCAGGAATTGCCTTGAACAAGAGAAGATAGACAGGATTATGATAGAATTGGATGGCACTGAAAACAAAAGCAAGCTTGGGGCTAACGCTATTCTTTCTGTATCAGCTGCTTGCTGCAAGGCAGGTGCTGCTTCTCTTATTGTGCCGTTATACAAATATATTGGCAAGCTTGCTGGCAACAAGGAATTCGTATTGCCAATACCTATGATGGTTTTTCTTGAGGGCGGCAAGCATGCAGATCATTCTACTGATCTTCAGGAATTCATGATAATGCCTGTTGGTGCAAATTCGTTTAGTCAGGCTGTTCAATACTGCGTAGAGGTTTATCATGCATTGAAAGAATCGCTGAAATCAAAAGGCATGAACACCTCAGTTGGCTACGAGGGTGCGTTTTCGCCAAGAATAGGCAATGAAGAGGCTTTTGAGTTATTGGTAAATGCAATAGAGGATGCTGGTTACAAGCCAAAAAGCGAGATAGGAATTGCCCTGGATGCAGCTGCTTCCGAGCTTTGCAAAGACGGAAAATACTACTTTGCAAGCGAAAAAAGACAACTAAACTCAGGTGAGATGATAGATTTCTATGATTATCTTATTGAGAAGTATCCTATTGTCTCTATAGAAGACGGCTTAGGTGAGGATGACTGGGAGGCTTGGATAGAACTGAATAAAAGAATAGGCAAGAAGGTCCAGATAATCGGGGATGACCTGACAGTCACTAACCCACAAAGGCTGGAAAGGGCTATTAAGCTGGGTGCTATAAATAGCATATTGATCAAGCTAAACCAGATAGGAAGTGTTACTGAAACAGCAAACGTAATCAAAATGGCTAAGGAAAAAAAGCTTAAGGTAATTGTTTCTCATAGAAGCGGGGAAACCGAGGACACGTTTGTGGCTGATTTTGCTGTAGGCGTAGGCGCTGACCAGTGCAAGTTCGGCGCTCCTACCAGGAGTGAGAGAACTGCTAAATACAATCAGCTATTACGCATTGAAGAGGAAATAAAAAGCTATAAAGGATTCTATGATTAAAAAATACTTTTTTAAAGCTTCAGACCAAATGAATTGGTGATACTTATGAGATGCAGAGACGATTTTGAGCATCTCAATTCAAAACAGAGGTTTATGAGGTGTTTTGAAAATGGTAAAAACAAAGGAACAATTGCTCATACCAAGGGAGAAGTACCTGTCTTCAGGTGTACACATAGGTATGACCAACAAGACCGCTGACATGAAGAAATTCATATACAAGATAAGGCCAAACGGGCTTGCTGTACTTAATATAGGCCTTCTTGACAAGAGGATTGAATGCGCAGCTAATCTTCTTGCAAACACCAAAAGAATACTGGTAGTCTCACGGAAGGAAATCGGCCATGAATCTGCAAAAAAGTTTGCTGAGGCAATTGGAGCCAAATGCGTTACAGGCAGGTTCATGCCTGGTTCTTTGACTAACCCGACTTACAAGAAATTTTTTGAGCCTGATGTTGTCATAGTTACAGATCCGCTTGCTGACAAGCAGACAATAAAAGAGACTGTGCAGATGAGGATACCGATAATAGGCTTGGCAGATACCTTCAACGAAACGTCCTATATTGATATTAT
>CAIKBN010000164.1 GCA_903825675.1 uncultured archaeon | reverse complement strand
TACACAGCAGTAGGAAATGGGCTTTATACAAACTCCACCAACGGTGCCTCCTTCCTTGACAGGTTAGAAGGCAGGCTGACAACATCTGATAAGTACAGAGCCATGACAACAAAGCAGATTGGCCTTGAAACCATAGTATATCTGCCTGACCTTTCATCCTTAGGCCTGACTATAAAATCCGGTCAGAGTGATGTCGATTATCTTTACTTCGATTCTGTTGGTCACGTAGGCTATCCTGTAAATAATTCAGGGTATAGCTGGCTCAAATTAGATGATGAACATGCAGACATATATGGAGTTGAACTGATAAAATAGAAGATATTAATATAACAGAAAACGAAATAATTATAGTGGGCAGATGCTGTTCTCAAAGGATGAAAAAATAGAGAAATTAGAGCAAAGGCTCGACAGGCTTGAAAGAAAGGTGGATGCCAAATTCAGGCAGATAGAAGCATCATTCAAGCTTTTTAGAGACATTGTTATGAAGTTACAGTCTGAAAAAGAAGAACTTAAAAGTAATTCAAAAAAAGAGGCAATAAGAAAGATTAATATAAGTGATTCAAACCTTTATGCGCTTGTTAAACCAATAAGGAACGAAGTCAAAGCAAATACTGAGCTCATAAGGAAACTTGCAAAGGATATAGCAAAGGGGGAATGAAGATGTTTGGCAGAAGAAAAAAAAACAAAAAAACAAGCATCTTGGAAAAAGTAAAAATAGATGTTGAAAGAAATTATACAAAAAATATTCAAATGCCAGATAATATTATAACGACTTCACTTGACACGCTGCTGGACCTGATAATAAAAAAAGGTAGAATACAACTAAAGGATGCTGCCAAAGTATTCAGTGTCACTAGAGCCCAGATAGAAGAATGGGCAAAGATACTTGAGGAGCATGACTTAATAGAAATTCATTATCCTCCACTAGGGGAACCTGAGCTTAGGAAAAAGCAGCCGCCTAAAGAAAAAAAAGGTTAGATAAAATGAGATGCCAAATGCAACTATGGACGAACAGACTGACGATGCAAAGCATCGTCAATTTATTTTCCATGGTATCTATGTGCATCTTTTTCAAGAACTTAATGCTATAGTATCAACTAAGGTGTTTCGAAAATGTCATCCGAGGATGACTTTTTGAAACTACAATATGCGAAAGCATATTAGGTGCTTCGAAAATGAGCAAGGTAATAGCGAGCTATAATGTTGTCGCAGAGGAAATAAGCGTTAATGTAAAAATTGTTGAAGGTGAGGATTTTGTAAGGCTTTACAAGATCTCAATACCAGAGGTTAGCCCTGCTACCTTAGCCCTGATGGACTCAATAAAAGAAGAGCTGTTAAAAGAAAGTAAAATAGGAGCTGAGGAGATTTTCGATCCTGCTGTAATAAAGAGATTAGAATTAGCGTTCAGGAAAAGGGCAGAAGAAATAATAAAAAAAAGGGTCCCTGATATTGGAGCTGAAACAAAGGGCTTTCTCATAGGCTCCCTTCTGCACGAGATGCTTGGCTTAGGAAAGATGGAGATCCTGCTTGCTGATGGTAATCTCGAGGAGGTGGTTGTGAATTCATCCAAAGAGAACATGTGGGTATTTCACAAGCACTATGGCTGGCTGAAAACAAACCTTAAGCTGAATTCAGAAGCTCAGGTTCAAAACTATGCCTCTATTATCGGCAGAAGAACAGGAAGGCAGATAACAACCCTGGAACCGCTATTAGATGCGCATCTTATATCAGGCGACAGGGCCAACGCAACTCTATTCCCTATATCTACCAAGGGCAATACCCTTACTATAAGAAAATTTGCAAGAAAACCCTGGACCATTGTTGATTTTATAGCCAATGAAACTATAAGTTCTGAAGTATCAGCCTTCATGTGGCTCTGTATGGAATATGAGCTTAACATGATAATCGCTGGCGGAACCTCCAGCGGAAAAACCTCGCTTATGAACTCAATAATGCCCTTCATACAGCCTAATCATAGAATAATATCCATAGAGGATACACGAGAACTGCAACTGCCTGATTTTCTCCATTGGGTACCGCTTACAACCAGACAGCCAAACCCAGAAGGCAAGGGTGAAGTATCTATGCTGCATCTGCTGATTAATTCCATGAGAATGAGGCCTGACAGAATCGTTGTCGGTGAGATCAGAAGAGGAGATCAAGCAGAGGTTCTGTTCGAGGCCATGCATACCGGTCACTCTGTATACGCAACCCTGCATGCTGATACAGTGGACCAGGTCATAAGAAGAATGACTAACCCGCCAATAAATGTTCCTCCTGTAATGTTAGAATCGCTCAACCTGATTGTCGTACAGTACAGAGACAGGAGAAAAGGTATAAGAAGAACCTATCAGGTAGCTGAATTGATACCAACAGGCGAAACCGGCGAAAAGATTGTGCTTAAGCCAAATATACTATACAGGTGCAAGCCTACAGGTGAGATAGTAGCACATGATGAATGTGTCAGGATATTCGATATACTAAATATGCACACAGGGATGAGCAGAAAGGAACTGACCAAGGACATGGCATGCAGGATGGATATACTGAAATGGCTGGTAGAAAATAAAGTAACAGAGTTAAATGACGTTGGAAAAATAATAGCAGAATATTATAATGATTCGCCAAAAGTACTTGATGCTGCAGTTGGCAAGAAAAATCCAAGCGTTATTCTGAAATTGTGATTATAATGAAAATACCCTTTTGTCCTCTGCCTATAGAAAGGGCAAAGGTCGTGGCAAAAAAACTTTATGGTCTTACAGGCTTTTTGAACAAAACATCGCCTGGCTTAGAAAATCTATTAGAGCAAGCAGGCCTTGACATAGACAAGAGGGATTATCTGGGCATAGCGATGTTTTCTGCTATATTTATGTCTAGTATAGTGTTTCTGCTGCTATTCATAATAACCTTAACTATTGTCGATGTTGTCAAGGGGTTTATAATAAGCCTTTCAGTCTCAGCCCTGATATTTTTTGTTATTATCCAATACCTGAAAAAATACCCAAAGCTCTTGCTTAAAAAAAAGGTAGCTAGCATTGAAAGGAATCTGCTCTATGCCATAAGGCATATATATGTACAAGTAAGAGCAGGTATACCGCTATTTGAGACCTTTGTATCCATATCCAATGGCTCATATGGTGCCATAAGTGATGAATTCAGGGATTTAGTAAAAGAGATAAATGCAGGTAAGCCAATAGAAACGGCCCTTGAAGAACTGACCATGAAGAATCCTTCTGTTTTTTTCAGAAGGATAGTATGGCAGCTATCTAATGGTATAAAAGCAGGCGCTGATGTAAGCATTGTAATGAAAAGCGTAATAGATAACATATCAGCTGAACAGAGAATAGCCATAAGAAAATATGGAAGCCAGCTTAATCCTTTGACTCTGGTTTATATGATGGTGGCTGTAATCATGCCTGCCATGGGCATTACCTTTATGATAGTGCTTTCAACCTTTTCCGGTCTTTCCATATCAGAAAACATGTTCTGGGGGATACTAGGCTTCCTAGTGGTGTTTCAGTTCATGTTCCTTGGTATAATCAAATCAAAGAGGCCAAACCTGCTATAGGTGATAAGATGTACGAATATGTATCAAAAATATTGCCCAGTGGTATTAGGCATAGCTACAAGAGCCTGATGAGATACTGCGAAATAAAGACAGACCATGACAAGCTTATTGGCTTCGCCTTATTGTTCGGTTTAGAGCTTGCCTTTGGTGCAACAGTAGGCATATTTTCCTTTTTTGCCATGTCCTTTAGCTTATTGTTTCTTGCTGCCTTCTTGGGATTATCTCTGATTTTTGAGATTGTTTTTTATGCTTGGTTACTTCTTTCAGCAGATTCCAAAGCCAAGTTTACAGAAAGGGTTCTGCCAGATGCGCTTCAGTTGATGGCAATGAACCTAAAAGCAGGTATGACAACCGATAAGGCCCTGCTCATAGCAGCAAGACCAGAATTCGGTCCCCTGGAAAAGGAGCTTAACAGGGCTGGAAAACAGATTCTTGCTGGCAAAAGAATAAATGAGGCATTATTGGAAATGTCAGGAAGAATAAGATCACCTATTTTTGAAAGAACCATAAGACTTATAGTAGAGGGTATAAAATCAGGCGGCGAATTATCTGACTTGCTTCAGCAAACAGCAGAGGATCTGCAAAACTCAGAGGTTGTTAAAGGCGAGGTACAAAGCAATGTCATGATGTATGCCATATTCATATTCTTTGCTGCAGGCATAGGTGCTCCCCTGCTCTACGGCATATCCACGTATTTAGTCGGTGTACTTGGTACACAATTTGCCAAGTTCCAGATAAGCGAAACCATGATAGGCAGCATGAACATGATGAAAGGCCATATTAGCATTAGCCAGGAATTCCTGCTCATTTTTCCTATAACTTCATTAATAGTAACATCTATATTTGGCAGCCTGATAATTGGTTTAGTAAAAGGTGGTACTGAAAAAGAGGGAATAAAATTCATACCAATGCTCTTGATAGTATCCCTGACAGTATTCTTCCTTGTAAGGTTGATGGTTGGTGGCATATTTGCAGGTATGGGCTAAAAACGAATAAAATTTGCTGCTTTCTTCTTATAAGCATAGCGAGTATCCTAATGCTTAAATACTGCCTAAGACAAATAAAGATAAGGAGGGAACTAAAGATGAAAAAATGTAAAAAAGGACAAGGAGCATTAGAATACCTGATGACTTATGGCTGGGCACTGCTCATAATAGTTGTAGTAGGTGCAGCCTTGTATGCATTGGGTGTATTGAATCCTTCGACCTATACGCAATCCAGATGCACAGGTTTCCAGTATTTCGTCTGGCAGGACCAGAAACTGAACACATCAAGCTATAGTGTTTCTGTTTTGAACGGCAATAGCGATGTAACAATAACAGCCCTTAGCATCAATAGTCAAACTGTAACTATGGCGGGATCTCAAAATGCTTCTGCCGGTGGAAAAGCAACTCTTTCAGGAACAGTGGCTGTAGGTAAAAGTGCAGGTGAGGCATTCAGCTATACCGTAGTAATAACCTATGACTCAATAGGTGGAATCCAAGCCAAAACAGACACAGCAACATGCACTGGAAAGATTCAGTAGTTTTAATTTTTTATTTTAATTAATTCTTTTAGTTTTTATTAGCTTAGCAAATTCTTTAGGAAAGAATTCAAAAACCATTAAAGTAAGAGTGAGATGCCAAATGCAACTATGGACGAACAGACTGACGATGCAGAGCATCGTCAATTTATTTTCCATGGTATCTATGTGCATCTCAATTCAAAACTATAATTTATAAGGTGTTTTGAAAGTGAAAAGGGTGAGAAATAGTAGTTGTGGAGGGAACGCTCCTAACTTACTACCACACCCCTTCCAAAAATAATTAAATGACAAATGCTTTTAAAACTTCGTTTACCAGACTGTGGAAAAGACCTCTTCAGTCGGATAAACAATAATGCCCTCAGACCTTCTTATCTCTATTGGGTGAATTTTCGTCGAATGCTTGGTTGTCCTCATCTTCCTGATAGTCATGGCCCTGATAAAGGCGCTGCCCTTCTTGGCATAATAAAGGATTATAACAGCATCGGCAATATACTCCTCTATGCCATAAGGTGAAAGCTCAACCTCACCTTCGCCTATCTCAGATATAGCTATGCACGTACAGTTCAGCTTCTTCAATAACTGGGCTATTTCCAGCAGCGATTTTCTTATCTTGAACTTCTTCTCAAAGTACATGCCTATAATAGATATGCTGTCTATAACCAGGCGCTTTGCCTTGACCTTGTCTATTGCATCCTCTATTGCAGTCATCAACGCATCAAAATTATAAAGTTCTGGCTGAACTATGAGCAGCTTGCTTTCTTCTATCAGCTTGTCAACAGGCCATCCGAAGAATCTCATCTGACTCATAGTCTCTTCCATACTCTCTTGTAGAGATATATAAACCCCTGGCTCATCGTGTAAAGCGCCTTCAACAAGAAATTCCATTGCAAATATGCTTTTACCAGTTCCTGTAGTGCCTGTAAGAAGTATAAGGCTTTTTTCCGGAACACCGCCCTCTATAAGCTCGTCTAGGCCCTTTATGCCTGTCTTAATTCTCTTTATCCTATGATCTGCTTCTTCTGATTCGTATTGGAAAACTCCCATCTTTTTTTCAGGCTCAGTTTTATATCTCTCAAGAAGCTCGTTAGCATCCTTGGTTATGCTCTCTATCTTCTTATGGTGCTCCTCTATCTCATCGTGCACCTCTTTCTTTTTTTCGCCTGAATCAGCCTGCATAGTAAATTAGTGTAGTGCCTATAATAAAAAGATTTTTTTGTTTTTATTTTGAAGTTCTATGTTTGAAGTTCAGGCCTTCGAAAGAAATTCATAAAGAGGATTTCATTTTCGAAACACCTTAGTTGATACTATAGCATTCAGTTCTTGAAAAAGATGCACATAGATACCATGAAAAATAAATTGACGATGCTCTGCATCGTCAGTCTGTTCGTCCATGGTTGCAAAGGGCATCTCATTTAAATACCTTATTTTTTCAAAACATTTTTTATGGCAGTTATAAGGTCTTTGGAGTCTATTGGCTTTGATATATAATCAGAAGCGCCGAGTTTTCTTGCCTCTTCTTCTATCGTCTTTTGTTCCAATATGGTTACCATGATAATCTTAGCTTTTTTATCTATTTTTTTGATTTCTCGCAGCACATCTATTCCTGACATATCCTTGGTCATTATTATGTCCAGAATAACGATCTCAGGGGTTTTTGCCTTATATTTTTCTATAGCCTCTTTGCCTGTGCTTGCTTCTGAAAAGTCTTTATAACCAGCCTTTACAAGAATTGTTTTTTCCAGCTTTCGCATGAAGGTTGAATCATCTACTATAAGTATCCCTGGCATCTTTAGCACCTTAATAATTATTTTATTGCCGGTCTATATTTATAATTATGTTATGCGAACTGGAGAATATAAAGGCATTGATGTCAGACAAGGGTTTGCATATAAACCACTATAAAGAAACTATCCTAAAAAGAAAGATACATTCCAGGATGAAGATGAACAAGATCGATTCATGCGATGAATACACCAAGTTTCTTTATAATAATGAAGATGAAATAACTGCGTTAATGCGTTCATTTATGATAAATTTTACAGAATTTTTTCGTGATAATCAGACATACGCTTTTTTTGGAAATTATATACTGCCTGCAATAATTCAAAAAAGAGGAAAAAAAAGCATAAGGCTATGGAGTATCGGATGTTCAACTGGCGAAGAGCCTTATTCTTTGGCAATGCTAGTTAAGGATGCGGATGAAAAAATAATGGCGTCAATTGTCGCAACTGATATAGACAGAATTGCAATTGATGCGGCAAGGTTAGGCGAGTATGAGGATAGAAAGATAAAGAATATAAAAAAACAATACCTGAAATTCTTTGACCCAGTTAGTGATAGATATAGAGTAAAGAAGGATATTAAGGTTATAGTACGATTCCTGCATCATGATATATTTTCAGAAAGGTTATACGGGTACTTTGATGTGGTATTTTGCAGAAACTTGCTTATATATCTGTCAAAAGCTGCACAAATAAAGGTTATTAAAAAAATATACAATTCTCTGAACAAAGGCGGATTTTTAATTCTAGGAAAAACAGAGTTCTTACCTAAAGAACTTAGTGATAAATTTATTCTGAATAGTCTGGAAGAAAGGGTCTATAGTAAAAATTAGCCTTTTCTCGCTCTCTTGTACCTTGCGACTAAAATATCAATTTTTTGTTGGCTTAGTTTTTTTCCTGTCAGGCTATATTTTTTATAAATATCTGCATCAGAATCTGAGCTTAATTCTTTTTTAGCGGTTTCTTTATCATCCGCATCTTTCATGCAGTTCGGTTGTTCTTTATTTTGCATATTCATTTTCAAAACACCTATTATACTTCGTATATTGTAGTTTCGAAAAGTCATCCTCGGATGACATTTTCAAAACACCTTAGTTGATACTACAGTATTCAGTTCTTGAAAGAGATGCACATAGATACCATGGTTGCAAAGGGCATCTCATACCTCTATAGTTGGACCATAGACCTTAGAGACAACGACCTTACCGTTGTCAAGGTCGAACCATACACTCCTGCCGTGCGTTCCGCCTGTATCCTCTGCTATTATTTTAATACCATATTTTTTTAGGATGGCTTTTACTGCATTGACGTTATTATTTCCTATTTCCATAGATGTTTTAATATTGGAAAACATAGAAGCCCCGCCGAATATCTTTGCTGTAAGATTATTTTGCTTGCACCCTTTTTTTAAAAGCTCTTTCAGCATTGCGTCTATTGCTTTGTCAGCAAACCTCATTGGATTGACATCAAAGCCCTCGCTCTTCCCAAGCATTATATGCGCAATACCGCCTAGTTTTTTCCCTTTATCATAAAGGCAGACTGCTACACATGAGCCCAAGCCTACTGCTTCCAATACGCATGAACTAGAAACGACAAATTCACCTATCCCAATGGTTAGCTTATTTTCAGACATAACTCACTGACTCTTTTCTTTTATCTTCTCTACAAGAACTTCCAGGACAGTAGGATCAAAGAGGATCAGGAAATAACTTTTGATGTCATGACCTGAAATTTTAAAATCTGTCATAAAGACCAAGGCTTCGTTTGTTTTAACTGCAAGATTAGCTAGAGTAGAATCCATGGTAGAACCTAGCATATCTGTGGCTGCTCCTGGCATTGATTCAACCATCTTAAAATCAAGGTACTCTGTCAGGACACTTAGGCACGCCCCTGATAATATATTGCCTGTTTCTTTTAATGCGTCTAGATCACTTTCATCCAGTTTTTTGTTTTTTCTGTTCCATAAAAGATTCGTGAACTCAAGTGCGCTTTTTTCTACAAAGATAAGAAGCATTTCACCTACCGGAAATCTTTTAGCTTGGTGTTCGCCTTCTATTTTTAGAAGTACAGTGGTAACTAGCTCATAAGGTTTGCCTATAAGCGAGGGTATTTCTTCGATCTTATAGAAACTGACAGAAGGAAAGCTCACTATTACCTGTTTCTTAGCCAGTTCTGAAAGGGCAGTAGAAGAATGCCCCGCACCAATAGCAACTATTTCCCTTATGGCATCTAGCTCGAAACCAGTAAGCCCTCTTTTTGAAGCCATTTTAATATTATAGAAACGTATGTTATTAAGGTTTTTAATAAGGGCTGAATTAAGAAAAAATTATTT
>CAIKBN010000163.1 GCA_903825675.1 uncultured archaeon | reverse complement strand
CTATATAACTATAATATTACGATGGGAGTACAGGAAGGTACAATAGAAGGTGTCTTGGAATTGGTTAATTTTGAATCAGACGGAAATAACATCATGCTCACTGTTCCTGCTGTCAGCTCAAATTCAAGCATGGTTTATCTTATCAACGCTGGCAGAACAGGAATTTATCAGATCGTTTTCAGCGCAGAAAATAAAGGCACTGGAAATATAATAAAAACAACAGGCACGCTTGCCATATCCTCCGAGTCCTTGTACGAGTTTAGTTTGTTATATCTAATAGTTCTCATGCTGATCTCTGCTGTTATATATTCAACAAATAAAAAAGAAGTTAATTTTTTTGATTCCAAGAAAAACACTACTGCAAAGCCATGAATCCGAAAAGACCTCCATAGAGAAACCACCTAGAAAGGATGTCATTTTCAAAACCTGGTATACTTCGTATATTGTATTTTTGGATTGAGACGCAAAAATGAATTGACGATGCTTTGCATCGTCATGCAGTTCGCCCATGGTTGCAAAGAACATCTCATTTCTTTCTCTTCAAATCCTCTATCACTTTGTTAAGCTCAGCTATTGTTTTGTCCGAATCTTGTAAAGTCTTCTTCAGTTCAATCATCTTTAGCTCGCGTCCAATGCTGAGCTTCCTGAATTTTTCAAGCTCTTCAACCTTTTCATTCAGCTCTTTTGTCCTTTCCTCAACGTTTTTTTCTAATTCATTTTTTGCCTCTTCAAGCTCATGCGTCCTTTCATTGACCTTTATATCCAATACATCATTAAGCTCTTTTAGATCCTTTGTCTGTTTGCTAAGAGTTTTCCAAGAACCCTGAAAACGGCTGTATATAATACTTAGCATTATAATGACCATCAATAATGAAAGTGTTAATGATGTCACCTGGCCAGTATGATATAAATTCTCTACAGGATAAGATGAATAAACAGGATATAGTCCAAGATACTCAAACAACCCGAAAATAATTAAAAACATGCATGCTAAAAGGAAGAAGAACTGGCTATATATTTTGCTGTCAAAAATGGAAATGTCAGTTATAACCCAGAGAATGAGAATAAGACCCAGAATAAAAATAATCCCGCCGCCCATATAATAAGTTATAATAGGTACCCATAAGTAAAAAAGAATAAAAACTGATAACGTTTCTACTACAAATTCTCCGGTAATAATTAAATAAATAGTTCTAGAACTAAGTGCATCAGCTTTCTTTTTTATAAAATAAATAACAGGGAATATTAATATTGAAAGGAGGATCAATACAGCATATGCTATGTAAGCTGTCGGATACGGCTTGAAAATAAATTCAGAAATTACAATAAAAAATATAGCTGCTAGTATCAACGGTTTTCTCATACGGATAATTTCATCTATCTTCCTCATTATTTCTGCTTTTCTTTTTGATTCCTCATTATATTCTGGGTTAGCCAATTTAAACGCCTTTTATCATTTCCTTCTCTTTTAATTTCTCTTCTAATTCTCTTAGCATGTTTTTCAATTCAATCATCTTTAGCTCGCGTCCAACAGCCAACCTTGTAAATCTCTCTAGCTCATCCGTTCTGTTTTTCTCTTCCTCATGTATCCTCTTTCTTTGTGTGATGTCCCTTATCACCGCAGCGAAACCGATTGGCTTGCCTTCTTTTTTTATGATGTTGGAATTAATCTCTACAGGAACCCTTGTACCGTTTTTTCTTATTAATTCTATCTCAAGATGTTTTTCTTTAGTTGTTTTGCCTGTTGATGTTATTTCTTGTACTTGTTCCATGAAAATTTGAAGGTCGCTGGTATCAAGCATGCCTAACTCTGCAAAATTCTTTCCTTTAAGCTCTTCGCTTTTATATCCGAACATCTCTTCTAATTTTTTATTAAATGCTATCAGGTTACCTGCTCCATCAAGATAAACAACAGCATCATCAACAGAGTCAAAAATAGCTTTCAGCTTCTCCTCGCTCTCCGTTATTGCTTCTTGAGCCATTTTCCTTTCAGTTATGTCCCTCAAAACAACAGAGTAGCCGATAAGCTTATCTTCCTTTTTGATAGCACGGGCATTGATCTCTGTCAGGACCCTGCTTTTGTCCTTTCTTATAAGCTCTAACTGCAGGTCCTTGATTACATGTCCAGCGGATAAAAATTTAGAAAATGTCTCTATATTTTTGGGATCTATTATCTCCAATTCTATAAAATTTTTTCCTATTGCCTCTTCCCTATTATAACCTGTGATTTCCTCAAATCTTTTGTTGAATTCAACAGGCGTACCTGTTGTGTCTACATAGACAATGGCATCATTGGCAGAATCGAAGATGGTCTTGATCTTTTCCTCGCTCTCGCGTATTGCCTCTTGTGCTTTTTTGCGTTCAGCGATATCCCTGATTATTGCTGTAAGACCTATGATCCTGCCTTCTTTTGTCATAACACTAGAACTGATCTCTGTCGGGACTCTTTTTCCATCCTTTTTTATCATCGTTACCTCAAGATTTTTAATTCTTCTGCCTGTAGCCATGGTGTCTGCAGTCATCTTCAAAAGACCTGGAAGATCGTTTGGATCAACTACTCCTAGCTCTGCAAAATTCTTTCCAATTATATCATCTTTTTTATAGCCACAAAGATCTAAAGCTGTTTTATTAGCAGTAAGAACATTTCCATATAAATCTATATATACAATGCCATCATCAGCTGTATCAAATACAGCTCTTAATTTTTCCTCAGATTCTCTTATCTCCTCTTGCTCTTTTTTCCTTTCTGTAATATCCCTTATTGAAGCCAAGAAGCCAACAATCTTGCCTTCCTTTCTTATGTAAGTGGAGGCAATGTCCGTAGTAATCCTTTTCCCATCCTTTCTTATTAGCTCTAGCTCAAGGTTTGTTACACTCTCGCCCTTATTCATAAGATCTAAGAGATGCGGTAAAGCCTTTGGGTCTATTAGCCTAGTGTCTGTAAAATTCTTTCCAATTAATTCTTCTTTTTTAAACCCTAGCATCTCCTCTATCATTTTATTGACTGCAATAACCTTTCCAGATGCATCCAAATATACAATGGTATCACGGGAAGCCTCAAAAATAGAGCTTAATTTTTCTTCAGACTCTATGAGCGCCTCCTGGGCCTTTTTCCTTTCAGTTATGTCCCTTACTACTGCCGTAACACCAATAACCTTGCCATCTTTTTTTATTAAACTCGTGGTAATATCTACAGGAACTTTAGTTCCATCATTTTTTATTATTGTGATATAAACATCTTTGACTGACTTGCCAAAAGCGATCGAGTCTGTTAGCATCTTTGCAGCCATTTCAATATCGTTTGGGTCGATTGCATTCATAGTTAAAAGGTTTTTTCCATATAAATCTTTAATTTTATAGCCAAAGAGTTCTTCGGTTCTTTTATTAGCTGTGATAAGATTTCCTGAAGTATCAAAATAGACAATAGCATCATCAACAGACTCGAAGATGGATCTTAATTTTTCTTCAGACTCTTGAATTGCTTCTTGTGTCTTCTTTCTTTCACTAACATCCCTGATTATTGCTGAAAAACCAACGAACTTGCCATTCTTTTCTATTGCACTGGTAGTAGCCTCTATTGGAACTCTTCTACCATCTTTTCTTATCAAATCCATTTCAAGGGTCTTGATTATAGTACCTTTGGTTATTACATTCGACATCAGGCCTGAGAAATAAGGCAAATCCTTAGTATCAATCACGCCCAAATCAAGGAAATTCTTGCCTGATATATCATCCTTCTTATATCCCAATATTTCTGCTAATCTGTTATTGAACGCGACTAAATTTCCAGACGTGTCTATATAAACAATGCCATCCTCAGCAGCATCGAAGACAGCTCTTAATTTCTCCTCGCTTTCCATTATTGCTTCCTGTGCCTTTTTCCTTTCAGTTATGTCCCTTATTATAGCCGAGTGGCCAATAACCTTATCACCCTTTCTTATAATATTAGAACTGACCTCTACAGGAACCTTAGTACCGTCTTTTT
The DNA here is from genome assembly GCA_903825675.1 of uncultured archaeon. Classification (GTDB taxonomy): domain Archaea; phylum Aenigmatarchaeota; class Aenigmatarchaeia; order GW2011-AR5; family GW2011-AR5; genus CAIKBN01. The sequence continues at coordinate 2,003 of CAIKBN010000163.1, read as the reverse complement.
TTATTATTTCTATCTCCAAACCTTTCACTCCTTCGGTCTTGGATAACAATTCTAATAAGTGCGGTATATTCTCAGGGTCAATTATTTGTAATTCTGCAAAATTCTTTCCTATAAGCTCTTCTTTTTTATAACCAGTGATTTTTTCTCCTACTTTATTAATTGTAAGAAGTGTTCCATAATTATCTATATAAACAATGCAATCAAGCGCAGCATCAAATATAAAACTTAATTCCTCCTCAGACTCTATAAGCGCTTCCTGTGTCTTTTTCCTTTCAGTTATGTCCCTGATTATAGCTGTAAGGCCGATGATTTTGCCTTCTTTTTTTATGACATCAGTAGTAATTTCTGTTGAAATTTTTTTTCCGTCTTTCGTTATTAAAGTCAATTCAAAATTTTTAATTAGTTTTCCGCCAGTTGTTGTATCTGCCATGATTTTTAAAATATTTGGAAGATCTTTTGGTTCAACTACCCCTAGCTCTGCAAAATTCTTTCCACGTATTTCTTCTTTGTTATACCCTAACATTTTTTCTATTATTTTATTCACTTCAAGCACATTTCCGTTTATGTCCGTGTAGACAAAACCATCACTGACCGACTCGAATATCGACCTTAGCTTTTCCTCAGACTCGCGTATCGCCTCTTGTGCCTTCTTTTGCCCTGTAATATCCCTTGAAACAGTAAATACTGCAGTAACCTTGCCTCGCTCGTCCTTTAGTGTAGAAAAAGTAGTGCTTACTGATATCTCTCGGCCATCCTTGGTAATACTTGTCAACTCTATGGGTCCTGATCTTCCCTTTTCTACTGCCTCCTGTAACATCTTCATTTGTTTATCTATATCCTCAGGCTTGCCAATTTTAAAGGCAATGTCTCCTTTCAGCTCATCCTGCTTATAACCCATAAGTTGCTCTTCTGCTTTATTGATTCTAACTACCTCTGCCTGTGGATTCATTATTATCAAGCCATCAGCCATTGTATTCAAAACCCCTTCAGAGAAGTTCTTGGCATTCTGTAACTCATTGATAAGTTTATCGGTCTGTGAAATATCCCTGGCTACAGATAGTATCCCTATTGGTCTGTCTTCTGTATCTTTCAGCAGTACTAGGTTGACGTTCATTGGAAGTCTTTGTTTATTCTTTGCTAGCATGTTTAGCGCAATATTACTGACAACCCCTTTCTTCAGCACCTCTTTTAGCAAAGCTTCCATCTTTGGAACATCTTCCTCAGAAATGAGCTTGGCTCCATTCATCCCTATCAATTCTTCTTTTGTATAGCCTGTGTATTTCATTGTAACTTCATTTACCTTTTTTAATTCTCCATTCAGATCAACAACAGTTACACCATCAATCATAGAATTAAGTATATTTTCGCTAAATTCACTTGCAGCTTCTATAGCTGAGTTTAGTTTTTTGCGTTCTGTTATGTCTCTGACAACGCATACCATACCTACAGCTTTTGCATCCTTGATTAATGAAGAGGCAGACACCTCAATAGGAAAGGTACGACCATCTTTATGCACTGCCTCGAACTCAATATTTTCATAAAAGTTGGTTTTTCCTATAACAAGGTCCATAAAAAGCTTTATGCCTTTTAATGATGACTTCTTGGTTACATAATTGCTGAAATGCATACCAACAGAAACTGACGATGATATATCAAACATCCTCTCTAGCGCCGGGCTTGCATAAGTAATGATGCCCTTTCTATCTGTTGTAAGGATTCCATCATAAGAGTTTTCAGCCAAGAGTCTGTATTTTTCCTCAGATTCTTTTATTTCATATTCTGCCTTTTTTCTTTCAGTTATATCATCGATGCCTAAAAAATATCCAATAAAATTTCCTTCTTTATCTTCCCTTCTAGAGATAAAGACCTTTATAGGTATTTCTTCTCCGGTTTTTGAGATTATGGTTGTCTCATTTTTTTCAACTGTTTTCTCTTTAGAAAAATTAGCTTCTGAATCCTTCCACCATTCCTTATATTTAAACAAGACCTCTGCATGTTTTCCT
>CAIKBN010000162.1 GCA_903825675.1 uncultured archaeon | reverse complement strand
TCAAAAATAATATATTTTTTTAGCAATCAAAATACAGCTTTTCCCTCTTTATAAGTCTTTCGCCAAAGCACCTCAAACTAAAGATATTTATATAAGGTATCCACAAGAATAGAGCGTGACCCTTATGGCGAAGACAACCGAGCTTCTTGTTGATAAGTTCATGGAAACGCTCCAGCCTGTAAAAGAAGATACAGAAATAGCTGAGCTAATAGATATCATGAAGAACGAGAAAACAACCTTTCTTCCAGTTGTTGCTAAAAATGAAAAACTAATCGGCTGCGTATTTGATTATAATCTGCTAAATCTTGTAAGATTCGAGTCAGCGCCTATGGCAGGCACTGTCTGGAAAGATTACATCGATAAAGCAGACGGAAAGAAAAAGGCAAAAGATATCATGGACACGAAAATCGTTACAGTTTCACCAACTGATACCATAGATTCTGCTCTAAGGATCATGGACAACAATGATGCCCGTGTCCTGACAGTTACAGACGAAAATGGGAAGTTTATTGGTGTTCTTAGATTAAGAACGATATTTGGCAAACTTTTGAAGGAGAGCGAATAAAATGGCAGTAGAACTTTGGGATATTGCATTATTGCTTTTAGGGGCTAAGATAGGAGGCATTATATTCAGCAAGCTTCGCCAGCCAAGCCTTGTAGGCGAGCTTCTGGCAGGCATAGCCCTAGGCTCTGTCTTCGGCCTTGTGACCAATTCCATAAGCATCCAGATTGTTGCCAATCTGGGCATAATGTTCCTTATATTACTTACAATGATGTCTATAGATTTCAAAAAAATAGACAAAGAACTAGAAAAACTTGTTGCAGCGCAGGTTATCACAGCAGCAATTATATTTGTAGCACTTGCATTAATTTTCAAGTTCATGAACATGGACCTTAACCTTAGCATGGTCATGGCAGTAGCGGTCTTCGGCTCAAGCACTGGTATAGCTGCCAGGACCTTGATGACCATGGACTCTATTAACTCAAAAGAAGGCCAGGCAATAATAGGCCTTCAGATAGTCAACGGAATAATTGAATTGTTGCTCATATCATCTGTCGTAAATATCCTGCAGTACCATACGCTTGACGTGGAACCTATTATAAGGCTTGTACTGATGATAATAGGAACAGTTGTAGTTATGAGCAGGATAGGAACCAGATTCATAAACTGGGTATTTAATTACATCCAGAGGTTCAAGATGGAAGAGGTTCTGCTGGCCTTTACGTTATTATTCGCATTTGTCAGCGCAGCTGTAGCTGAAAAAGCCGGGGTTACAAGCTTTCTTGGCATAATGCTCGTAGGCATGCTTCTTAGCAGAACCCAGCAGGCCTTGACAATATCCCAGAAAATAAAGGAATTGGGTGAAAGCTTTTTCATACCCATATTCTTTGCATCCCTTGGTCTTACCTTCAGCATAGCTGGACTAACAGAAAACCTAGGCTTATTAGTAATAATGTTGGCAGCAATAACAGCTATAAGGTTCATTGCTTACATAATTCCACTAAGAATATTAGATTGCTCTTTCACAGAGTCATTGAAAGTAGGCGCAGGCCTTCTCTCAATGTCTGAGTATGGTTTGTTGATGCTGAGCATAGGGCTTACTTTCAGTGTTGTTAGCAACACCCTTTATTCAGTTTTTCTTACGGTCTTTTTATTGATAAACATCCTTTCACCTTTATTCATAAAGCTGATGTTCAGAATCAAGCCGCATTATGGAAAAAACTGGGGCAAAAAAGGAGTTTGGAACTGACGTGCCCGCTTAGGGATAGCGTTTAAAAGATTCAGCTTATTCTAAAAATGGGTGTAAAAAATGGTAAAACCGCTTGAACCTTATGCAAGTATAAGCTTTGAAGAAGCAGGGCAAATATACAGACAAGTATTAGATGAATTCGGAGAAGTTAAAAGTCATTATTCCGAATTAACAGATAAATCCAAAAGAGATATGAAAAAAGAAGACATGGGAATATTAAGTGACGACCTTGTAGCCCTTAGTCAACTAACTTCAAAACGTTCTGTTCAAGAAGAAATTCTTCGAGTAAAAAAAGAAGAAACCCTTTGGTATAAAATTGATAAATTACATCTTGGGATATCAGACTATCTTGCAAATTTCAATAACACCGGAGTTAAGAAAGGGGGCTTTGATTAATTTTTATTTGGCAAAAACAAACACCTTTAATATTTTCACTCTATATCATTTTCGTTGATCGAATGGCATACCCGCTTGAAGGCATAAATGTTCTCGAATTATCAAAATATGGTAGTATTCCTGTAAGGTTTTGCACTATCTCTCTCAGCGCCAGAGGAGCTAAGGTCACTTCCATAAAGCATCCCAGTGAAAAGGCATTGATCAATGACCCTTTCTTATATAATAAGGAAGTAATAGGTCTAAACCTCAGGCACGATGAAGCCAAAGAGATTCTTCATAAGCTGGCTCATAAATCAGATGTTTTTATAGAAGGCTTTCGGCCCGGAAAGGCAGAAGAATTAGGGGCAGACTATGAAACCTTATCATCAATAAACCCGAAAATTATTTATTGCAGCATTACCGCATATGGTCAGGACAGTCCTTACAGAGATATTCCTGCACACGATATTAACTGCGTATCATTAGCAGGTGCAGTAAGTCTAACAGGGGATAATGAAGGCAATCCTGTTGTGATAGGACCTGCGATAGCTGATATAGGAAGCGCTAAATCTGCTGAATCAGAAATACTTTATGCCCTCATAGATCGCCAGAAAACAGGAAAAGGAAAATATATCGACATTTCTATGGCTAACAGCGCCTTGCCATATAGCGCCGTAACCTTAGCAAGGCTTTATGAAAAAGGCTCAGTTCCGCCAAGAGGCCGCT
>CAIKBN010000161.1 GCA_903825675.1 uncultured archaeon | reverse complement strand
TGATACATCAAAAAGCATAAGCAAATATGTCCTGCAGGCAATCGGCATCAGCGAAGATGTAGACAGGTATTATGCAGCGCAAAGAGCTGGGCAGGAATCAATAAGCATCTCAGAGCAGCCAGGCAGGCAATTCTCCTTGCAGCGGTTCTTGACAGAATATTTCTCAATTAATGAAAATATAGATTATAGTACCATCCTGTTGCGTGCTAAATCAGTACTTGATACTATAGGCATTGATGAAAGCATATACAAGTTATATGCAGCACAAAGAGCTGGGCAGGAGTCAATAAGCATCTCAGAGCAGCCAGGCAGGCAATTCTCCTTGCAGCGGTTCTTGACAGAATATTTCTCAATTAATGAAAATATAGATTCAATAAGAAACATAGCAAGAGATATCCTGCAATCCATTGGTCTTAATGAAGACCTTGCAAGAGGCTATTCAGCCAAAAGAATGTCTCAGGAAACAATAGCAGTATCAGAATCCCCAGCCAGGCAATCATCGCTGCAAAGATTCTTGTCAGAATATTTCTCGCTTGCAGATGATACATCAAAAAGCATAAGCAAATATGTCCTGCAGTCAATCGGCATCAGCGAAGATGCAGAAAAGTTATATGCAGCGCAAAGAGCTGGGCAGGAATCAATAAGCATATCAGAGCAGCCAGGCAGGCAATTCTCCTTGCAGCGGTTCTTGTCAGAATATTTCTCAATTAATGAAAATATAGATTATAGTATCATCCGGATGTATGCTAGATCGGTACTTGATACTATAGGCATTAATGAGAGCATAGACAAGTATTATGTAGCAACAAGAACTCAATCACAAACAATAAGCATCTCAGAGCAGCCAGCAAGGCAATTCTCATTGCAGCGGTTCTTGTCAGAATATTTCTCAATTAATGAAAATATAGATTATAGTATCATCCGGATGTATGCTAAATCGGTACTTGATACTATAGGCATTAATGAGAGCATAGACAAGTATTATGCAGCACAACGAACAGAAGAACAGATCTTGGGCATTGCTGTAGACATATCAAAGGGCATTGGCAAATTCCTGTCTGATTACTTAACCTTAACAGAAAGTCCTTCTAGAATAAGAGGCATCATTCGCACAGTATTCGAGCAGCTTCAAGTAACTGAAGGCGTAAGCAGAAGTGTAAGCATACTAAGAACGATATTTGATGTAGTAGGAGTAAACGAACAAGGAGGACCACCGACTACAACTACCACCACAACCACATCAACTACTACAACGACCTCAGGTGGCATCGGCGGTGGTGGAGGTGGCGGATACGCACCGCCAACTACTGCGCCAAGTGGAGAAAAAAAGCCATCAAAAATCTCTGTTGATACCCTAGATATCAGCCTGTATCCTGGCGAATACCAGATAGTATCATTCGGTGTTTCGAATAATGAGGATATAAGGAATACTGCAGAACTGTCAATAGAAGGCCGCATACTGGAATTCGTTCAGCTAGAGCGGTCAAAAATAATTATAGCCCAGCACACGTCAGTATATACCAATATAAAATTCAGTGCCTCAGCAACAGCAGAGCCAGGCATTTATACAGGCAATATTGTCATAGATATAGGAAACACCACGCACAAAATATCAACTATCCTGAGAATCATGCCCAAGAGGGAGAAGCTGCTTGACTTAAAGATAGAAGCCATAACCTATACCGTGAATCCAGGCCAGCCAGTAAAAGTCAAGGCAACCATCTACAACCTTGGTGAAAGCAAACGCATTGATTTTAAACTAAACATGGATGTAAAAAGCATTGACACTGAAGAATTAGTAACCTCTACATCAGAGACCTTTGCCATAGAAACCTCCTTATCAACAATAATATCTATATCCCTGCCAAAGAACATAAAACCAGGCAAATATATTATAGATGCTGTTGCCAAGTATGAAAACAAGATAGCATCATCATCAACAACCTTTGATGTTGTAGAGCTTCCAGTGATACTAACAATTCTTTGGACCACCTTAACTTCATGGATAACCTATCTGATAATATTTGCAATAATAGCAACCTACTTTATAACCATGTATCTGATGAGGAGAAAGATGAAAAAAGAAGAAAAGAAGCGATACAAATACTCAGTAGATTTCAACAAACTGCCTAAGAGCGGTATCCTTGTTGGAAAAGTAGCAGAAAGTAATACAGCTGCTTATATGGATGAGGATAAATTAACAATGCACATGATTGTAGCAGGCGGCACTGGTTCTGGCAAGTCTGTAGCAGCAATGGTCATAGCTGAGGAGTGCCTGAAAAAAGAAATACCTATAATAGTATTTGACCCGACTGCGCAATGGACTGGCTTCATAAGGTCATGCAAAGACCAGCACATGCTCTCGTCGTATCCGAAATACGGCCTCAAGCCAGAAGATGCCCGCGCGTTTAAGGGATCTATAATAGATGTAACAGATCCTAACCTAAAAATTAATATAGAAAAATACACCAAGAAAGGGGAAATAACAGTATTCTGCCTTAACAAGCTGAAGCCCAGCGAGTTGGACAGCTTTGTAACCAAGACCATAGATTCTATATTTGCAGTTCCTTGGGAAGAAGCTAGAAATCTTAAATTACTGATAATCTACGATGAAGTTCATAGGTTAATGCCTAAGTACGGTGGTTTAAAGGGCTATATCTCATTGGAGCGCGGCTGCAGGGAATTCAGAAAATGGGGTATCGGCCTTATACTGATATCCCAGGTTCTTATGGATTTCCGTGGCGCCATCCGTGCAGTTATAGCCACAGAAGCCCAGCTTAGAACCAAGTATAATGGAGATATAAATAGGATAAATACCAAATATGGATCAGAGTATGCCACAGCTTTGCCAAAATTGCAGGTAGGAACAGGTATTGTGCAGAATCCGGAATATAATAATGGAAAGCCTTGGTTGATAACCTTCAGGCCATTGCTGCACGATACCTCAAGAATAGCTGAGTCAGAATTACAGGAATATATGATGTATGAAGTGGAGCTAACCAAGCTTGAAAATATAATAAACGAGCTAAAGACCAAGGGTGAAGAGACCTATGATTTAGAATTAGAATTAAACCTGGCCAAAGACAAGGTAAAGCAGGGCCATATGAAAATGGCTGAAATTTATATAGCATCTGTTAAAGCCAAATTATTGAAAACGAAAATACATTTGGCATACAGTTTCATCCTGAAGTTTATCATTCAACAGAAGGTATGATATTACTCAAAAACTTTGCAGTTGATATTTGCAAATGCTCTCAATCATGGACCCCCGATTCGTTTATTGAATCAACGGTCGCCTCATTAAAACAACAATTACAAAATGATAAAGTAGTTTTAGGACTTTCAGGCGGGGTTGATTCATCTGTTGCCGCGGTATTATTAAACAAGGCGATAGGAAGGCAGCTCAAGTGCGTCTTTGTCGATAATGGATTATTAAGAAAGGGCGAGCGCGAGCTTGTCAAGG
>CAIKBN010000160.1 GCA_903825675.1 uncultured archaeon | reverse complement strand
ATAAATTTTGATAAAATTAAAGGTATTCTCGATTACGATAAATGATTTGGCTATGGCCTCTACATCAGCCCAGTTGAAATAGAAATCATCCCATGAGGGCGATGACAGCAGATAGTAACGCAAAACATCACGGCCGTATTTTTCAATAACCGCATCTGTTGTAACTACATTGCCTTTGCTCTTTGACATCTTTATGCCATGGTTGTCTAGGGTAAAGCCATGAAATAATATATTTCTGAAGGGTGCTTTGCCAAAGGTTATTACTGATGTTATCAATTGTGAGTTCCACCATCCTCTTATCTGGTCTGGACCTTCTATATTAAGATCAGCAGGCCATAGTTTATTGAACTGCTTCTTGCTTTTTGGATAGCCGAGCGAAGCCCAGCTTGCTACTCCAGAGTCAAACCAGACATCTAACACGTCAGGTATTCTTTTCATGCGCGAACCGCACTTGCATGGCAGGGTTATTTTATCTATATACGGTTTGTGAAAGTCTTCAGGCACTTCAGGCAGTTCATCTCTAGAACCAACTACCTTGATATTGCCGCATTCGCATGTCCATATTGGTAGAGGTATTCCCCAATATCTCTGTCTGGATATTGGCCAGTCTCCAAGATTTTCCAACCAGTTTTCGAATCTTTGTTTTGCCCATGATGGGAACCAGTTTACTTTTTTATTTTCCTTTATCAGTGTGTCTCTTATCTTTGTTACTCGGAAGAACCATTGTGGTACTGATATTTGCAATAACGGTGAATTACATCGCCAGCAATGCGGATAATCGTGCGAAACTTTTTCTTCATGCAGCAAAAGACCGCGATTGCTAAGATCTTCTAAAAGCTTGCGGTCAGCAGCTTTAACAAACATTCCACTATATTCGCTGCAATTATCGTCGAAGGTTCCGTTTAGTTTTACAGGTGAAACAATCGGAAGCCCTGCTTTGGTGCCAGCTTTATAGTCTTCTTCACCATGACCAGGTGCTGTGTGCACAAGGCCTGTACCATCTTCTAGAGTAACGAATTGTTCAGACAGTATTACCCTGTGCGCGTTCTTCAATTCCTTTTGAAACTGGAATATATCAGCTAGCGGATGCTCGTACTCAAGGCCTTCGAGTTCTTTTCCTTTCATAGACCCGATTATTAAATAGTCTTTACAATCAATTTTTTGCATAACTGTTTCAAGAAGGTCTTTGGCTAATATTAGAACCTGGTCACCTGTTTTTACTTTTACATATTCAGCAGCAGGGTGAGCCATTATGCCTGTGTTAGCGGGCAGGGTCCATGGTGTTGTTGTCCATATAACTAAGAACACAGGAATTGCCTGACTACCTTCGGTAGTCGTTTTGTTTTTGCCTTTTACAGGGAATTTCACATAAACAGAAGGGTCAGATACCTTTGCATATTCTATTTCATTATAAGCTACTGCTGTCTCGCAGTGCGGACATACATGAACAGGATACAATCCACTATAGAGCAGTTTTTTCTCATAAGCTATCTTGAAGGTTGACCATGCACCTTCTATATATTCGTTTGTAAGCGTTAGGTAAGGATTGCTCCAGTCCATCCAGACCCCCAGGTCAATGAATTGCGAGCCCATGATGTCTATGTATTTGGTTGCAAAATTCCTGCATTCTTTTATGAATTTTTCTATGCCAATTCTTTCTATATCTGATTTTGATCTTATCTGCAGCTGTTTCTCTACCTGTATTTCTATAGGCAGGCCATGAGTGTCATAACCTGGCTGATCCCAGACATTAAAGCCGAACATGCGCCAGAAGCGTATATACGTGTCTTTTATTATCTTATTGTAAGCAGTGCCTATGTGGATGGAGCCTGTTGCATAAGGCGGGCCATCCAGAAAATAAAATTTTCTCGCCTTGGCTAGCTTTTTCTTGAGCTTCCCATAAACGCGCCCCTTTTTCCAGAATTCCGCTATCTTTTCTTCGTTTTGCCTGTTCATTAATATCACTATTTATTTTTCCTTTTTAAAATCTTGTATTCCACTGCTTTAACAGTATTTTAGAGTGGAATACGAGATGATCAAGGATGGTCAAATTTCAACAAGCCACTGCCTTCAGGCAGTGGTCCTTGACACATGTCTGATTAACCAATATTTATATCCATCTATTAATGCCTTTTCACTGGCTTCTACCACGTCTGTGCCTCTTGCATAGGATGTCCATTGTTCGTTGTTGGCACCCAGGGTTATAAGGACATCTACACAGGCTTCGCTGCCTAGTTCCATAGGAGGCAGCTTTACTTTATAGTCTATTATTTTGACTTTTTCAGCATCAGGATGCTTATGGCGTAATGCTTTTTTCAGAACCAATTCAAATGCATTAACAGGGCCGTTGCCTGTAGATGCTTCATGAAACTCTTGATGAGCTAACTGTAACTTTATGCTTGAGCATGGCTCTCTATTTTTTCCAAGAACAGTACGATAATCTATGATTTCAAACGGTGCTTCTCCTTTTTCTATAAATTCATAGAACATGAGATATGCCTGAGCATTGCCGAATAGCTGGTTTTTCTTGACATGTCTAAGCATTCCATTTACCCTAGGGTCTTTTTTATTTATTTTATTATATCCAAATTCCTGTGCTTTTTTCAGCAAGGCTGCTTTTCCTGCTTGTTCAGAAAGGTCATCAAAGCTTCTTTCAGCTCCGACTAAGGAAGGGTCTGTATGCTCGTATGCATGCGGGTTCTTGAGAACAGCATCTACGTGAGAGCCACCTTTGTGTCTGAAGGCGTTCCTGCCTACATAAGGTGTACTGGGATGAGGCTCAAATTTGTTTATTGATGCAACGTACTCTGATAATTCAGACAGCTTTGATAGGTCAAGTTCAAAGGCTATTCCATACTTGAGTTTTGCAGTTGGCAGGAATTTTACAAAGGCCAGATTGCCGGTTCTTTCGCCCTCTCCGTTTACTGTTCCCTGAACATGCTCAGCCCCTGCAAGAACAGCGTATATGGTATTTATGGTGGCAAGGTCGCTATCATTATGTGCATGTATTCCTATTGGAACATAGATCTTGCTTTTGACATCTTTTACTGCTTCATAAATGAATTCAGGCGTTGAACCGCCATTGGTGTCGCAAAGAACTATGGTTGATGCACCTCCTTCTTCAGCAGCTTTCAGGGTTGCTAAGGCATACTCCCTGTCGTCTCGGTATCCATCAAAAAAGTGTTCAGCATCATAGAAGGGTTTTCTTCCATTGTTTCTGATAAATTTAACTGAATTGCGTATGCTCTTTATGTTTTTATCATCTGTTGTTTTGATCACATCCCTTACATGAAGCTTCCAGCTCTTTCCATATATAGTTACAAAAGGTGCCTTGCTGTCTATCAGGGCTTGTAATTGCGGGTCATCCTCAGCTTCCATATCAGGGTTGCATGTCATGCCAAAGGCAGTGGTTCTTGAACGAAAGGGTTCTTCAATCCCTTGGAAATATGCTGTGTCCATAGGCGATGCTCCTGGCCAACCACCTTCTATGTAATCAAAGCCAAGGCTATGCAATTTTTTTGCTATCAATATTTTATGCTCAGGGCTATACGAGACACCTGGTGTCTGGGCACCGTCTCTCAGGGTTGTGTCGTAAAGGACAATTTTCATTTTCGAAACACCTAATACACT
>CAIKBN010000159.1 GCA_903825675.1 uncultured archaeon | reverse complement strand
GTGGTTTAGTGTCGCATTCTTTGGTTGATAACCTATCTTCTGACGATAGGTTACTCAAAGTGTTATGAATTTAACGGGTTAAATCGAACTTCCTAACGGCTTGGCAAGGGTGTTAGAAAACTAACGGGGTTTGAGTGTTTTATCGTTAAGAAAAGTAGTGAGCTATAAACATGAAGATGGGCTAACGATTTCCGCTAGCCCATCATATGAGTATAAGTGACCTGCCATAGCCCGTCTTCTGTAGGCCATCAATGCCAGGATTTATGCTGTCCTGGTTTATGAACTGGCCTGGCAATATTTGTCTTAGCACTTGCAGGAGTGAATACCTGCACTGTTTGCACCCATGCGTGCTGAGCCGTTTCACTCCCAATCTTATAAACCTCATATTTTATCGGTTTTCAGGGATATCGTTTCTGTTCCCAGCGATGGCTTCTCAGCCATATCCTTTCGGACTGCATTACTCGGGTGGACAGAGCTTCCTCAGTCCTGCTTTTCTGGCAGGACCGAAAATTGCCTAACAGGTCACCCGATTATAATGCTCTGGAAGGATTAATAAAGATTGTGGTAACAGTGGCTTTGCACAAAAAATCCATCCTGCACAAAAAATCATAAAACGCATTAATTTATCGTTTTAAGGGGTTATAGATGAGAAGCGGCATTGCCTGGAAGAAGATGGTGCTATATTATAGGGAGAACCATGAGCTGTTCCTTAAACACTACCACCAGAGGAGCAATGTTGAAAGCACCTTCTCGATGATCAAGCGTAAGTTCCTTCCATATGTGCGAAGCAAGAGCGATCAGGCACAGAATAACGAGGTGCTGTGCAAGGTTGTTTGCCATAATGCTTCTGTACTATGCAATGCCATGTTTGAGCTGGATGTTAATGTTGAATTTGAGTAAGGCTTAAGAAGGTTTTGGATATGGTATGGAAAAGGTGCTAATATGGAAGATGATACTAATGAAGAAGTAAAAAGAAGGGCAGAATTTGTTAAAAGGAATGTGGGAGAAGATGCCTTGAATGTATTGAAAGAATCAGGGATAGACGTTGACGGTGCAATAAATAGAATAATAGGTGAGCAAGTCAAAAGAGAAGGGGAATTAGCCATAGAAAGACAAATTCCATTAACATCCAACATGTTGACATCAGAATTAGTCTATAATTCTGAATCTTTAGGTGACACAAATGGTCAGGCGTATGTGAACAGATTAAGAATGATAGGATTAGATGATACTCATATACAAGGCTTGTATCAAGCAGAAGCTTCTATATTGTCAAGAGGTAGGGATAGTTTCGGGAGAACACAACCATGGGCAGGAAGATACTTCTTTATGCAAGGGATGAAAAAAGAAGATTTGCCAAAATTTGATGAATTAACATTATCAGAACTAATCTTGATAACCGATGATGCGACTGCAGCATATGTTAGAGATCATCATTGGCTTTTGCCTGAAACATGGAATGCCGTTTGTGAAGCAGCAATTCAGGCTTACTCGATGGGTGGTGCAAAATACGCCTTGGCATTCAAAGAAAGGGTTAAGAAGATGGGATGGTCTGAAGAACAAGATGGATCTTATACAAGAAATGAGTGTATGATTACTGAAAGATTAAAATGGGGCAAGGATAATGGCCTAGCTTGGACACCAGAAACAACAAAATTAGAATTGTATAAAAGATAGATATGCAGTACTTATAACTGAATAGATTATCATAGTCATTCCAGAGCTGGCGATGAGGTATCCTCTGTGGTATTGCGGGTACAGCTATCTAAGCATTTGATTGGCTAACTGGTTTGTCGCAGAAACCCAGCTTCGGCTGAGGCATTTATTCTCAAAGAGAGCTAGTTTTTGTGCAAAGCTGGTAACAGTGGCTTTGCACAAAAAGCCAGGTTCTGAAAGGCTTAAGAAGACTTGTTTTACGGTATTTGCTAAGTGTTATAAGATGGATATATATAAACTTGAAGTGTGTGCAAAGGCAATTGGTGTTAAGCCTGATGAGCCTGGTGTAGATAAGGCTGCTGAGATCATTGAAAAACTTGTTTACGAGCGTGCTCATTTGATCGGGGAGGTAAACTGCCATCTAACTGGCAAAAAAGATGCTAACAAACGCCTTATAGCTTATTTTGAGGGTTCGATAAACGAAGTGAGAAACTGGCACGAAGGCATAAGCCATTATGGCCATACTGGACACCCAGATCCTCATTATCATGTCAGCAGCAAGGTTGCCAGAAAGCTTCTGGCTTATTTGGAAGCTAAACATAAAAAACTAAAAGATTATAATGAGCAACCTAGAGGCATATTTTTTAAAGGCATGATTCCTTGGGCGAGATGAATAGTCTTCTAGCTACTAGCCAAAAGCTGTTTAGAAGTCGCCTGCCTACTGAAAGCTGCTAAAGTCTTGTTTATTACCTGAGTTCTTTTCCACAGAAACCGCAAAATCGGATGCCATGGGTCTTGATTATCTGACCTTTGAAGCCTCCGCCGCACTGATGGATAGTTTTACTCACATTGCTTATAGTCTTTTTTACCATATACCACACCCCAAGTTATTACGACGTTATAAGTATTATTACATGATAGTCTTGT
>CAIKBN010000158.1 GCA_903825675.1 uncultured archaeon | reverse complement strand
GGTGTTTTGAAAATGAAAAACAGAATCGTGGGAATTATAATAATCGGGGTTGCTGCACTGATAGGGTTTATAATACTCTCTTTCAATATGGCCATGACCGATATTGTAAATGCCTCGTGCTCGCACGGCACTGAATGCGCAATGTGGGGTTCAATCAATTTCCAGACCAATGTCAGCCTGGGAATAATGGCTTTTGTAATCATAATTGGCATATACCTGATATTTTTTGGCCAGGAAGAAAAAATAATAACCAAGATCAAGACTATAAGGCCGCAGGTTGAGCTGAAGAAGATTACAAAAGAGAATTACCAGAAAATAATGAATAATCTGGGCAAGGATGAAAAGCTTGTTCTTGGAAAGATCATTGAAGCAGAAGGATCGCTTTTCCAATCAGATATTGTAGCTAAGACAGGTTTCAGCAAGGTCAAAGTAACAAGGATATTAGACAGGCTGGAAGGCAGGCAGCTGATCGAGAGGAAAAGGCGCGGCATGACTAATGTAATTATTCTGAAAAAGTGAAAGGATAGCTATGAAGATTCAGGTTCTATATATTTTGGATTGCCCATGGTGTGTAAAAACTAAACAGATGGTCAAAGATTGTTTAAGGGAACTGGGAATAAAAGCCGAGATTGAAGAGGTATTAATTGACTCAGATGAAAAGGCTAAAAAGTATAAATTTGCAGGTTCACCAACTGCCAAAATAAATGGAAAGGATATCCAAGAAAAAATCAGTAAAGGCAGATGCCTGCCTTGTGAGGAGCTTTATGCACGCACCAAAAAATCAACTAACTTTGTTAAAAAAGAATGCAAATGCGGCTGCAGAACCTATTTCTATAAAAATAAGCAATATTCCTATCCGCCTAAAGGCATGATTAAAGAGGCTATTAAACGTGTGAAACTAGTTTCACACCCTGCTTGATATGCTGTTTCAGCGCTATATCTAGTATGAGCAAACCAAAGTTTCATGAAGAGATCATAACCATAAAAGGCATGCATTGCAAAAGCTGCTCAGACAAGATAGAGTCTGTGATAGGATCGCTGGATGGTGTGGAGAGTATAAAGGTAACCCTGATTGAAAATAAGGCCTTTGTGAAATTCGATCCAGCTAAAATCAGCTTGGGTGAAATTAACTCAGAGATCGCGTTCATAGGCTATTCTACCGGCAGCAGCAAGAAGAAGGATATGACACTTAAACAGGGAATTGTTTATGGTTTAGTCCCGCATATAGGGTGCATAGGGTTTATTGCAGCATCTATATTAGGGGTAACCGTAGCTGTTAACTTTTTCAAGCCGCTGCTTATGAACCCATGGTTTTTCCATATACTTGTTTTGATGTCAATTGGATTTGCAACAATATCATCAGCCATATACCTGCGCAAGCAGGGGCTTTTGTCAAGTTCCGGAATAAAGAGAAAATGGAAATATCTCTCAACCATGTATGGCTCTACAATAGGAATAAATCTATTCCTCTTCATGATAATATTCCCGCTTTTGGCAAATGTTTCGCTCTCTTCGCCGACTGGAGATGTTAATGCTATCAGTAATGACCTATCCTTAATTAGATTACAGGTTGATATTCCATGCCCAGGGCATGCACCGCTCATATCAGGAGAGCTTAAAACAATAAGCGGCGTGGAAGCCATACAATTCAGCTATCCTAATTTTTTTGATGTGAAGTATGATTCATACAAAACAACAAAACAGGAAATACTTTCACTGGATGTTTTTGATACATACAGAGCTACTGTTCTGAGCGAATCACAAGGTAGCGTCAATAACAAGATAAACAATGCCATTAGTACAGGAAGTACTGGAAAAAGCAATGATGCAGGCAAGCTGGCTACAGTAACAAATGGTGTCCAAGTAGTGCAGCTTTCAGTGCAGGGTGCAAACTATTATCCCAATCCAATACGCGTGAAGAAAGGGATTCAAGTGCAGCTGGTGGCTGACATGAACAATTTACCAGGGTGCTCAAGAAGCATCATAATTCCTGAATTCGGCGTAAGAAAGGTTGTAAGCACAGGTGATAACGTGATAGAGTTCACTCCTGACAAGTCAGGCACCTTCCAGTTCTCCTGCTCCATGGGCATGTACAGAGGGCAAATAGTTGTAGAGGAAGCTGATGGCTCTGTTGCAGCATTCACAGGAAGTGTACCAGCATCCACAGGGCAGTAGTGCGGAGCTGGAGGTGGAGGATGCGGTTGTGGTGGCGGTTCTGGTAGCGGAGGTTAATGAGGTGATTTAATGGAGACTTGTTTGATTTGCAGCAAAGAGAAAACCTTTTCAACGCTAATCTGCAAGCTGTGCGGCATGGGCATTGAAAATACGCATAAAGCAATGGGTTTTGTTTTTTGTTGCGATAAATGTGCAGGGCATTTTGAGCATATGTATAAAAAAGCAAATTTCAGTGAAAGAGTGCTATTACTAAGAGCTGATGTTATATTTTGATTCATGGGGCGTAAGATATGATAAGTGAAAACAAGTTTCACTATCTTTCGAAAACAAAAATTTATGAGATGTTTTTAAAATGAGATGCCAAATGCATCTCAATTCAAAACCGTGACATAAATGTCATAGTATCAACTAAGGTGTTTTGAAAATGATAAAGATGGAGAAGCATTGAATTATTTTAGCTTTTTTGCTGATATTTTTAACAGGTTTATACTTCAACAAGCTTTCAAATAGATGGTTTTGAGAAGAAAGTTATAGGGTGCTATGCCTGAAGGTGATGAAAAATGAAAAATATTTGGATCGTTGGAATAGGTATCGTAATTATTGTATTTGGATATCTTTTTTATTTATGGATTAACATACCTGGAGCATACGATGACTTTGCTAAATGTTTAACTAATAATGGCGCAGTTATGTACGGCACTGACTGGTGCCATGTTTGTAAAGATCAGAAAGCACTGTTCGGAAAATCCTTTGATTACGTCAATTATAAGAATTGCGATGCTTCTAAATCAGAGTGTGATGCAGCAGGGGTCAGTGGCTATCCTACTTGGCGTATTAATGGTACTAATTATGTAGGTTTGCAGAGCTTGGAGAAACTGGCAAGTCTAACTGATTGCAGCTTATAATAAAAGGTGGCTTGAATTGAGATGCCATATATTTAATGAAGCATCTCAATTCAAAACTACAATATACGAAGTATATTAGGTGTTTCGAAAATGAAGAAGGTAACAATTCCGATATCAGGAATGCATTGTGCTTCCTGCGCACAGAAAATAGAAAAAGCCCTGAAAAAGATAGAGGGTGTTAGCAGTGCGAATGTTAACTTTGCAACAGAAAAAGCGACTGTGGAATTTGATGATAAACTGGTAGATGAAAATAGAATATTTGGAGTAATCGAGGGATTAGGTTACAAGGTAATCAAGGAAGCTGGACATGATACAGAAAGAGCTGAACGTGAAAAAGAGATTAGGAAACTAAAAATACTGTTCATATTCTCACTAGTATTATCAGTTCCATTATTTGTTATTTCAATGCCTTTTGAATGGTTGAATATAACTCTTCCGTATCAGAATTATATACTTCTATTACTGGCGACACCAGTGCAGTTTATCGTTGGTTATAGGTTTTATGCAGGTGCATTTTCATCATTAAAAGCAAAAACTGCAACCATGGATACGCTAATAGCTGTTGGCACGTCTGCTGCTTATTTTTACAGTCTTTTTGTCGTGTTCTTCCCATTTCTTGGGGATAGTGTCTATTTTGAGTCTTCTGCCCTGATAATCACCTTCATACTGCTTGGAAGATTGCTTGAGGCTATAGCAAAGGGCAAAACATCCGATGCTATTAAAAAGCTAATTGGGTTGCAACCAAAGACAGCGACAGTTATCAGAGACGGCAGGCAGATGCAAATCCCGGTAAGCGATGTTATCATCGGGGATATTGTTATAGTAAAACCCGGGCAAAAAATACCGGTTGATGGTATTGTTGTTGATGGCATATCTTCTGTAGACGAGTCAATGATTACAGGCGAGAGCATTCCGGTAGAAAAGAAAAAAGGCGATATTGTAATAGGGGCGACTATCAACAAGCACGGCTCGTTTAGATTCGAAGCAACTAAAATAGGAAGAGATACAGTTTTAAGCCAGATAATAAAGTTAGTTGAGGAAGCGCAAGGCAGCAAGGCGCCTGTACAGAGACTGGCGGATAAAGTTAGTGGCTATTTTGTCCCGGCTATTATTATTATTGCGGTCGTTTCTTTCGCGTTATGGTATCTTGTTTTAGGGCAAGGCTTTATTTTTGCACTCAGCGTTTTTATAGCAGTTTTGATTATAGCATGCCCATGTGCCTTAGGCCTTGCAACACCAACAGCAATAATGGTAGGTACAGGCAAGGCAGCGGAAAACGGTATTTTAATCAAGAGTGCAGAGGCATTGGAAAATACGCATAAACTAACAACGATAGTTTTTGACAAAACAGGTACGCTTACAAAGGGAAAGCCGAGTGTTACTGATATTTTATCTACAGGCAGTTCTGATAGAAAAGAAATTCTGAGATATGCATCTATTGCCGAAAAAGGTTCTGAGCATCCG
>CAIKBN010000157.1 GCA_903825675.1 uncultured archaeon | reverse complement strand
AGCTTTGGCAGTTTCTTACTATAGCTGCATTATGAAATAATTTTTTAATTAGGGGATTGATAAAAAAGAATTTGTTAATACTCTCGTTGAGCATATAAACCGAAAAGGATTATAACCAATTTAGCACTCTCACCTGGGGCTTTATAATCAGACCTTATATCTGAATTCCACGTATTCCCGAGGAAACATGTTTGGCTCGAAATGTCCGTTATCTGTCAGCGTAGGTATTCCGGTATGCCTTATGACTTTTCGTCCCTTTCTTTCATATTCAATCTTGGTAAAGAATTCCCATCCATCACGTATATGCCAGACCTGATCCTCCCATATTTGAACATCCTTATAACCCATACTATCCATCAATCTTCTGGCAGTTTCTCTGGCTAGTTTTTCATGGGCATAAGGATGATCATCAACATATTTATCTGTCACGCCTTCAATACAATCTGCACAATATGTTTTTTCGCCAGTTTCCGTATCAACCAGGAATCTTAATATTCCTAAGCTGGTATTAGTTTCATAAAAATTACCAGTACCAGATCCTGCAAAAAAAGATGGTTGGGAATACGGGAACTTCCATACAGGAATGCCGCAGCCATCACATTTAGGTGTCCTTATTGTCAGAACAAAACTGCCGTCTTTGGATTTTAGCTCCATTAAGTTTGTTTCGACTGAAATTTTTACATCCATGTCTCTAATATTTTTTTGTTGAACTTTGGAATTCTCAATCTCTTCTTCTAGTTTAGCATAGCTGAGTTGAGGAAGATCAGCAAATTTTTTTATCTGAACATCACCTGGTATAGGCAATATCAATCGTACAGTATCCCTATCCCAAGCTTCTCTCTCATTATTGTAGTTGGTGTCTGAAGTGCATATATAAACCTCAGGTCTGCCGTTATAAGCATCTACTGAAATGTTGTCAAACTCCTTAGATTGCCCGTCGCGTATTAGGGTTCCTTGAGCAAAATTCAATGAGGTTTTATATGTTGCTAGAGGAAAATCTTCCAGTGTATCAGCTTTCACAATTCTTTCTGGGTCAGGCTCATAATCACACGATGCCTTTTCAAACTTATCAAAAATAGACTCGCCGAATAGCATAGCCCTGCTGCTTGGTTGTTCTGCGTGCCTGATCCAGTCCTTATGCCGCTTATCTGCCAGCATCTGTTCATATGTCTTGTTTACAATAGCTGATTTAATAGCAAGCCCATAGGCAGTCATTATAGATCCGTGATGTGTTTCAAGGCCCTCGTCTGTAGGTTCAATATCAGTTCCGATGAAAATCCATCCACCTTCTTCCTTAAAGGTATATTTT
The DNA here is from genome assembly GCA_903825675.1 of uncultured archaeon. Classification (GTDB taxonomy): domain Archaea; phylum Aenigmatarchaeota; class Aenigmatarchaeia; order GW2011-AR5; family GW2011-AR5; genus CAIKBN01. The sequence continues at coordinate 4,307 of CAIKBN010000157.1, read as the reverse complement.
GGATTAACTTTCCAGAAACTCAAAACCTTATCTAATTCCTGGGCATCAGGATTAAGAATCTTGGCAAGAGCCAGAAGACCTTCCAGATCGTCCCTTCTTGTTCCTATTTCATATCTTGAAAAGTCAAGAGAGAGCCTCGCCATGGTTGGAAGCCATTCATAACAATCCAATCCACCGACATCTGCAAACCTTTCACTCACAAGCCATTGTTTAGTCGGTTCTGTTTCAAAATTATATTTTGTTTGCAGCTCAGTTAAAAATGAACTCAAAGGTTTGCTTTCTCCCCGAGACATAACGTATTTGATGTCAATAATCTATAAAAAACATAATGTAAATTACAATTGCATTACATAAAGAACACGCTTCGTCTGAACTTATTTCTTAAAAAGATTTTTATGCATTAAATATAGGGAAGCAGATGAGATGCCCTTTGCAACCATGGACTAAAGTCCATGGTATCTATATGCATCTCAATTCAAAACAGTATGAATACTGTAGTATCAACTAAGGTGTTTTGAAAATGAACACAACCGAATTTCTGGCTATCGCTAGCGCAATAGTGCCTGAAAGGGTTGCAATAATTTATAATGACAAGCAGCTGACCTATCAGGGCATGGCAGAACGAACCAACCGCCTAGCCAGCTCTTTAATGAAGAGCGGCGTGCAGCAGCGCGACAGGATAGGCATGTTTCAGGTCAACTGTAGCGAGTATCTCGAAGCCTATTTCGGGGTAGCAAAAACAGATGCAGTTTTTGTTCCGCTGAACTTCCGTGCCAAGTCTGATGAACTGAAATATCTTCTAACAGATTCTGAACCCAAGGTGCTTTTTGTCGGCAATCGTTATGCTGCTCTGTTTGATTCAGTCCGCCCCGAGTTCAAGGATAAGCTCTATGTTGATTTGGAAGGCCCGACAAGGGAAAACTGGATAAGCTATGAGGATTTTTTGAAGCAGGGCAAAAACGATGAGATTATGCCTAAATCAGCTGATGATGAAACTACGGTGCTTATGTATACAAGCGGGACCACCGGCGTACCTAAAGGAGTCATGTTGGCTCACGACACCTTCTCTTCGTATATTCTTAGCAATGTCAACCCGCCTGACCTGGAAGTTGAAGAACGAAATATACTGACAGTGCCTATGTACCATATTGCTGGATTGCAGGCAGCAATGGCAGCTGTTTATGGAGGTCGCACCCTTATTTTAGAACGTCAGTTCAAGCCAGACGAATGGATGCAATTAGTGGAAAAATATAAGGCAAATCGTGCGATGATGGTTCCAACCATGCTTGGTGAGTTAATGGAACACCCTGATTTTAACAAGCGTGATTTGTCAAGCCTTAAGGTCATCACCTATGGAGCTGCGCCTATGCCTTTGGAAGTGATAAAGAAAGCAATATATAAATTCCCGGGTGTCAGTTTCATCAATGCCTTTGGCCAGACCGAAACAGGCTCAACAATAACAATGCTTCCTCCTGAAGACCATGTCTTGAAAGGCTCGCCAAAAGAAATAGAAAAGAAGCTTAAACATCTCACATCCATAGGCACGCCTCTGCCTGGCGTGGAAATCCGTATTTTGGATGAAGATGGAAAAGAAGTGCCATTAGGGCATATAGGTGAAATTGTGGCAAGGGGATCACGCCTAATGAAAGGTTACTGGGGAAAGGAAACCGAAACTGCCCAGGTCATACGTGATGGCTGGCTGTACACAGGCGATTTAGGTTGTTTTGATGAAGAAGGATATATTTATCTTAAAGGCAGGATCAAAGACATTATTAAGCGCGGCGGTGAAATGATAGCCCCCTTGGAGGTTGAGAATGTTCTTTGTTCTTATCCAAAAATCAAGGAAGCAGCAGTCATAGGAATTCCTGACAATAAATGGGGAGAAAGTGCACGCGCAATCGTGGTTCTTAATAGCGGTGAAGTGTGCAGCGAATCCGAGATCATTGAATACTGCAGGCAAAACCTTGCCAGCTACAAAAAACCTGAGTCTGTAATATTTGTAGAAGATCTTCCAAAGAACCAGATGGGCAAGGTCTTGAAGCGCCTTCTCAGGGAGCTGTATTGCACATGAAAGCCAACTACGGTTACAAAGATGGTTCAGGAGAGTATTTCATCACTATTGATACTGACCTTTGCAATGCCTGCGGCAAATGCGTTAGTGCCTGCAAGTATAATGTATTCAAGGTTGACGAAGATCCAAACGACCCTTTAAGCGACAAGCAGGTCGCCTTAGTAGTGGATAAGCAAAGAACAAACATCAAATACGTTTGCGCGCCATGCAAGCCAGTGAACCGCGAGTATACTCTTCCTTGCGTAGAGGCCTGTGAAGCAAAGGCGATCAAGCACTCATGGTAAAGAATTAAAACAATAATTTACTTTCCCAGAAACTCTTCTATATTATGCAGGTCAGCATGATCAAAAATATCTGCCTTTAGCTTGGAAATAAGCCTGCCTTCCTTCCATTCCATGCAATCCACATAAGTGTCTATCCATGCCTTCATCTTCTCTTTTTTTATGTCATGCTTAGGTATGCCAAACTTATTGCATGCTGAGTATATGCTGCCCATGCTTATATCAAGAAGCAAAGCCTTCAGGCAGTCCGAATTGTTAAGAACAACCCTGCCTGAATGCATCAGTAATTCCTTTCTGCGGATCATTGAATTCAGGGTAGCCTGAACCTGCTTGTTGCTTAGCTTAGATGCTTTCCATAGCTCTGGCTTGCTCAGTCCTGCCTGATTCTTCATCAAAAGCTTTCTTACAATGTCTTCGCTCATTCAAACACCCTGTAATAATATAGAAAGGTACTATAGAAAAGTTTTTAAATATGGTAAAAAGCCGGAAAAAGGCAGGTTTTAGCTTTATATAATACCTAAGCGATAATCTTATGCAGTGGTGTAAAATAATGAAAAAAGTATTATTAGCAATGCTAATATCGCTGCTTTTGCCACAGCTAACCCTAGCCTTCATGATTACCTCAAGTGAAAATTCAGTAAGCGTTCCAATAGGCAGTTCTGTCCAGGCTGAAGTGCAGCTTTACAGCAATATCAATGACAAGTTCGCTATAAATATTGTTGACAGCAAATCATGGATTTCGCTTTCTAATACAAGATTAGATGTTAATGCAGGCGAAACAGGCATAATTAAAATAAGCTTCTCTCCTTATATGGACACGCCGATAGGTTTGTACAAAATAAAAATAATTGCCGAGTCCTTATCAACAGATGAAAAAGAGAGTAAAGAGTTGTATGTTTCTGTGATCAAGGAAGGGATAATTGAGATCGAAAAAGTCTTTGTTACAGGTGATTTAAAGCCTACTGGCAGGGTTGATCTCTCCATCCTTTGTAGAAGCTTCAAGGCAACCACAACACAAGACATTATATTAAATGTAAGAATAAATTCGCCAACCAAAGAGATATTCTCCTTCTCCAAAGTCATACAGAAAATGGACCCAGACGAATCTGCTAATGTTAAACAATTCTTTTATTTGAAAGAATTTGCTGAAGCAGGGAAATATACGCTTAATGCAGAGTTAGTTGATGAGGAAAAAATCAGCACAATGGAACAGACCTTTGTTGTTCAAGCAACACCAGTAATAAAAGAAGAAGTAAGGGACTTCCTTGTTTTAGGCACTGGTAAAATAATAGCAGTAACCAATGTTGGAAATAAAAACGCAGACTATGTAACCATAGACAAAACCATAAGCGATATTGACAAGATATTCTACACCGGGGATACTGCAAAAATATCAGGCAATATCTTTACCTGGGAAGTAATAGGACTGCAGCCAGGCGAAGAGAAATCAATCACCTATGTGATAAATTATGTCCCGCTCCTTATTGTAATTATAGTATTTCTCATCCTTCTATGGTACTACATGTTCCGGGTCAGGATCTTCGTGATAAAGAAGAAGATCCTTCAGAAAAAATTGATAAAAGAAGGTTCAGAATTCACAGTCGGCATTGACATCAAGAACAATACAGGAGGCGCTATAAAGGATATTGTGATAAAAGACTTTGTTCAAGCTGTCTTCAAAGTTCAAGACGATGCCCACGGCCCTAAGCCAACAAAAAAAGCAACCCCAATGGGAACAGAAATCCGCTGGAGAATAGACTCGCTTGCCAAGGGCGAAGACAGGATATTGACATATAAAATCACTCCTATCTTCAGCATTCACGACAAAGTTCATCTCCCAAGCGCTACTATAAGGTTCAATAAAAAAGGCACCTTAACCGAGGTAATGAGCAGCCACGCCACCATAGGCATCGTCCACAAAGAGGAAAAATGAAATCCACTTTTAGTTTCTTTGT
>CAIKBN010000156.1 GCA_903825675.1 uncultured archaeon | reverse complement strand
TGCACATAGATACCATGGAAAATAAATTGACAAAAACACAATGACGCAAAACTGCCTGACGCACAATGGTGCGTCTTTTCGGTTCTGCATCGTCAGGCTGTTCGTCCATGGTTGCAAAGGGCATCTCATCTTTTTATTCTTTAGCAACCAATCTATTGTAAATGCTTCCAGTCTCCCCGTTTGAGAGAATCGCCAAGAAGTCAGGTATTAAGCGTATATCCAAGGACGCTGTAGAGGAGCTGAGAGACATAATAGAAGAAACTGGCATGGAAATGGCTGAAAAAGCAACCAAAATAAGTCGCCATGCTGGTAGGCGAACAGTCAAAAGAGAGGACATTCAGTTCATAACCAAGTCCTACTAATATTTTACTAAAAGGAAGAAAGGTAGTAATCTCCGAAAAATAGATATAATATTTTTTTGGGGTGAAGACCTTTTTGCCAAAAAGGGATTCAAATGGAAAAAAGGCCAACAGAAATCAAGAACCTGAAGCCAGGTGCATTTGTTCTTATTGAAGATGTAGCATGCAAAGTTGATAACCTACAAACATCCAAGCCAGGCAAGCACGGCGGAGCCAAAGCCCGCCTTACTGCCACAGGCATATTCGACAACCAGAAAAGGATCATAGTCAAGCCAGCTGATGCTAAAGTAGATATTCCAATAATAGAAAAAAAGGCCTACCAGGTTATTGCCATCATCGATGATAATGTCCAGCTAATGAACCTCGAAGACTATTCAATGAGCGAGATCCCTATTCCTGAGGAGTTTAAAGGCAAGCTTGTCGAGGGCGAGGAACTCCTTGTCTGGAAACTCGATCAGCACCTCATGATAAAAGGCAAGAAGTAGCTTTTTACTCAATTTAAGTCTTACTAACCTTATTTTCTATAAAGGAAAGCTATCAAAGAAAAGAAGAATAAACCGACGCCGAAGGCGTCTTTGCGGTGATTGTCTAATGAAACTGATCGTCGGCATAGATCCAGGAACCACAACAGCCATAGCAATGCTCAATTTCAATGCAGATTATTGCCATGTCTTCAGCAGAAAAAACATGAACTTATCTGAGCTTTGCGATTATATATCTGAAAAAGGCGAGCCGGTTATTATTGCAACAGATGTTGCAAAGCCGCCTATGCTTGTAAAAAAGTCAGCAGCAGCCTTTAACGCCTTTTTGTTCACCCCGAAGAAGAACATCCCGCAATACGAGAAAAGAAAGATGGTAAAATCAGTAAAGTTGCGGAATAAGCATGAGAAAGACGCCTTAGCAGCAGCGCTAAAAGCCAGGAAGCGGTTCTTGAACTTTTTTAGCAAAATCGACTCCGCCTTAGAAAAAAAGAATTTGTCATATCTCGATGAAGATGTAAAATCCTTATTAATAAAGCGCCGCGTATGTAACATCGAACAGGCGATAAAAGTAGCTAATAGGTAATGATTCAGAATAATAGATCAATGGAATTATCAAGAAAAATAAAGATTTCAAATAATATATTTAAAGGAAGATAATAGAAAAAGAAACAAAACGAAGTAAAAACGAATCGAAGCACGAAGTGCTTCAGGCAAATTTACTTCAATTCATGAAAGGTGTCTTGTCCGATGAAAAAAAAGTCAAATAAAAGAAAGCCTTTGCTAAAAAATCAGCCCAACAGAAAACTCTTGCGTATGCTTGTATTCCTGATAAAGTTCAATCTCTTTGCCATTCCCATGTATCTTATTATATTTTCCGGCTTTCAGTTGGCTTCTCTGAAAGAAGCAACAGCAGGTTCAGTTTTTGTTATGCTCAGAATATCTGGAATAGATGCAAGCATAGAAAATTCATATATAACAGTGCCAATGAGCAATGGCAGTTTTGTTGCATCCATCGACTGGGACTGCACTGGCTGGAAATCAATGTTCGCATTATTCGCTTTGATCTTTGCAACAGACTTTCCTTTAAGGAGAAAACTGGCAGGCCTGGTTTTATTGCCTGTAATCTATTTCATAAATCTTGTAAGAATCTGGTTCATGTTTTTTTTCGCTTCAGTATACGGTCTTGCTTACTATAGCATTCTGCATGCCACCATATGGAGCTTGGGGTTAATAACAGCCATCCTGATATTATGGATAATATGGTTGAAAAAAGACTTTAGTAAACTTAAAATACCAACCAGGATAATATCCTTAATAAAGGGAAGATAATAGAAAAAGAAACCGTAGGTGTCTTGTCTAATGGAAACCGTTGAAGAACGCTTGAATAGAATAGAGAATAGAAACAAGGTCAATTTTTTTGAGATTGAACGAAGGATCGCCAAAATCGAGTCTGCCAAACCTGACACAGAAATTAATGATATAAATGTAAGAATGCATGAGCTTGAAGACCTTATACTTCTTTTGCAGGTAGAGCTATCCAAAATAAAAGACAGGCTAACAACAGGTTCAGGTGAATTGCCTGATCTTTCAGACATAGAGCGAAAGATAAACAGCCTAGAGAAAAAGCTGTACCAAGCCCCAGATATATTAGCATCAGACACGAATATCAGCGAAAAAATAGATAACCTGGAACACGAAATAAAGCTGTTAAAAGAATCGCCAAATAATTTAATAGATTTAACAGAGCCTAGATCAGCTGTAAGCGCAGCTAAACCTGAGTTAGAAAAAACCAATGAAAGAATAGACAAACTTGAACAGGATTTCGAGTCAATAAAATCCTTCGAGGAACTCTTGATGAGGCTAGAAGATAAAATGTCAGAGCTTGCTTCCTCACGGCCTGAAGCTGGCAATGTTGAAATGGAATCAAGGATCAGCTCAAGGCTTGAAAATAAAATAAAGGACATCGAAAACATGCTTTCAGAATCCAGCCAGCCTAATGATATTGAAAGAAGGCTTGAATATGTTGAAAATGAAGTTAAGGATATCGGCAACTTAAGAAACATGATAGATCATGAAAATATCAGCAGAACATCCATGGAAAAAAAGATGACAGAACTTAATAATGCGCCTGCAGCACCTGCATTATCAAGCAACAGTATAGAAAATATAAAAAGCGAGCTAGAAAATCAGCGCGCTATCATAGAAGACATAAACAAGAACCTTGAGCTAAAGTCAGTCAAGTTCCTTACAAGAAATCTCGAGGAATTTGCAAAGACGATTGACAAGAAAATAGAAGGCATGGAAGCGCCAATGCTTGATGCAAGATTGAGGATATTGGAGCAGAAAATAACAAAGCTTACAGCAGCAATCCGTAATCTAGTTTCATCCATGCCAGTTATTGTTGAGTAAGTTCAGACCTTTATAAAGCCTTCTAAAAAAGAAAAAGAGCATGACTATCTACGACGCTAAAGAAGCAGCAAGCTATTTCAAGGCATCATTAAATGGATGCAAAGCAGTAGTTATGGATTTAGATCAATCCCTCATCCATGGGACCTTAACTG
>CAIKBN010000155.1 GCA_903825675.1 uncultured archaeon | reverse complement strand
GAAATCCTCTTTGCTACCACTGCCTTTAGGCAGTGGTTTCTTTGTGGATTTCTTTCTGACTTCTTGTCTTTGCAGTATCGGTTTTCTGTAGAAGTCAAAAATAAATTGTTGATTCTTGATTCATATGGCAGAATGCAAATTTTGAGTACAACCATGGTTTTAGTTCAACCTTTAAGAACAATCGCACACAAATATATTAAATATGGAAGTTTCTGAGCTTATTAGAAAGTATATTCTTATCAATGCCACTGAGCATGATGGTAAGGCTGTGGCCAAGAGTGTTTTAGGTAAACTTCTAGCTGATCACCCTGAGCTCAGAGACAGCGTCCTAGATGTAAGATACAAAATAGATACAATGATAAATGAGATTAATGCATGGAACCCGAATAAGCAGAAGTTTGAGCTAGAAAAAATGGGTGGCTATGAGCAGATCAAACAAGTTGAAAAGCAGGGATTACCTGATTTAGACGTGAAAAATAAGTTTGTTGTGAGGTTTGCACCTAATCCAGACGGTGCATTGCACCTTGGTAACGCAAGACCGGCTATATTGTGTAATGAGTATGCAAAAAAGTACAACGGCAAATTCATCCTGCGTTTTGATGATACTGATCCAAAAATAAAGAAGCCTGAAATAAGGTTTTACAAATGGATCAAGGAAGACCTTAAATGGCTAAAAATAAAATGGCATCAGGAAATAATCGCATCCAAACGCCTTAATATTTACTACAAATATGCCGAAGAGCTTGTAAAATCAGGCAAAGCCTATGTCTGTACATGCAATGATGAAAAATGGAAACCCCTTAGGAACAGCGGCAAGGCGTGCCATTGCAGGGAAATAGACGAAAAACTGCAGTTAAAAAACTGGAAAAAGATGCTTGCTCATAAGTTCAGGGAAAAAGAAGCAGTTCTGCGAATAAAGACCGAGCTTGATGCAAAGAACCATGCTGTAAGGGATTGGGCTGCCTTCAGAATAGTTGATAAACCAGAGCACCCGTTGAGCAAAAAAAAGGTCTGGCCTCTATATAATTTTGCATCAGCAATAGATGACCATCTGTTAGGTATTACTCATATATTAAGGGGTCAGGAACACTCTACTAACGAAACAAAACAGAGATATCTATATGAACATTTTGGTTGGAAATATCCAGATGTCACAATACTTGGCAGATTCTCTCTGTCAGACATGGTCCTGAGCAAGAGCACCATAAGAGAAGGTATTAAAGAGAGGAAATACAGCGGATGGGATGATCCAAAAGTAGGAACCCTGCGAGCCCTTAGAAGAAGAGGATTCCAGCCAGAAGCCCTAAGGCAGATAATTGTTGATATAGGCCCAAAGTCATCAGACATTACAATAGCATCGGAGAATCTTTCTGCTTATAACAGAAGGATGATTGACAAGACAGCCAACCGCTATTTCTTTATTCCAAATCCAAAAAGAATTGAAGTAAAGAATCTTACAATAAGAAAAGTGAGCATTCCTATTCATCCTGAAAACAAGAGCAAGAAAAGGAGTTTCAGTCTAGGTAAATATTTCTATATAGATGCAAAAGACTTCGACAAGTATAAGGGACTGGAAATACGGCTAAAGGACCTCTGCAATATAAAGCTGAATGAAGTTTCTATATTCACGTCAGAAAAAGTTAAGGCCGTGCCAAAGATCCAGTGGGTGCCTTCTAAATTTGTTCCAGTCCGCGTCACCATGCCTAACAAGGAAATAAAAGGCTATGGCGAAATTAACCTTCTAAAGGCTAAAGTCAACGAAATAGCCCAATTCGAACGCTTCGGCTTTGTCAGAATAGAAAAGATCACCAGGGACAGCATCATCGCCATCTTCGGGCATGAATAGACTAACTGAAAAGCTCTTCGCATAATGCTTTTACTGTTGTTTCTAATTTATCAGAGTCAACAGCAAATGATATGCTTGGAGGCATGTATTTCTCGTCGCTCTGAACAGCGGAACGCACAGATACACCAGACCTGCGAACAATGCCAAAGATCTCTTCCAGCGTGCCTCTTCTTTCCTTCATTGCATCCCCTACCACAGTAATTGTGCCTACTGCATCTCCGTTTATTTGAGATGGTTCACGACCTCTGGCTTTTAGATATTCTCTAAGCTCAGTGATATTATTATCAATACTTTCTTCAGGCGCTTTCTTGGTTTTTACATCGCCTATGGAGATTGTGTATGAAATTATCCCAGCATCGCACGCCTCTACACCTATAGAATGGCCTCTTTCTGCCTCAAATAAAGCTACATCAGCAAGATAACCTGTGCTCTCTTCTAGGTCCATGGTGCTGTCGATTATAGTAAACATAGGGCGATCGCTAGTAACAATAGCTGCAACAGGCCTCTTTGCAGTTGTCTGTGATTCTTCTGATATGGTTGTTCCTGTGCTTGTCATGTCTTTGATTATTATTGGCTTTCTTTTTTTCCTAGCTATCTTTACAGCCTCCGGGTGTATAACAGGCGAGCCCCTCCATGTCATTTTGATAGCTTCGTCATAACTGAGCTTATCGAGCAATCCGTAATTACCGTATTGTTCTTCTGCACGATAAACACCAGGCACATTCTTTATAATTTCAATATTTTTTGCATTAGCTGCATCAGCCACAGCAGCTGCAAATGCATCTGTGCTGTTTCTTGTGCCTGTTTTGTAATCATTGCTGTCAATAGATCTTCCAAGATAACCGCCAACAACGAGTATTTTTTCCTTGCCTGAATCCCTTAGCATAGCCTTCAGGCCTTTTCTGCTTTTTTCTATGTTGATTGTTCCGTTCCTGTTTATCAGAAACCCTGCCTCAGGACCAGCAACACCCTTTGCATCCAGGCCAATAGCCTCTATATTATAACATAAAAGAATGCATGAATCCTCCTCGCCAGAACCTGTTATGGCATCCCTTGCACCAGAATTGGCATGCTCCTTCAGGAAGCCTCTTCTTTCTTCAATCTTCTCCTTTGCAGGCTCAGCAAGATAACTTGGAAGGTTCCAGATAATTCTATGATATATGCCTACTAATTCATCCATTTTTTCAGAGCGAGCCTTGTCACCCTTCCTGTTTTCGTAAATATCATGAAGTATATTTGTTGCCCCAAAAGGCGCTGATACAACAGCTATAGCCCTTTGGCTGTAACCATTTTTACTCCTGTTTTTATCTACTATATAATCAGCAGCCTTACGGAAACCGTCTGAACCATTCAGAACACTGCCGCCGAATTTTACAACATATAGACTCATATTGATCATTTTTAACTGAATATCAGAAACGTTTTTAAAGTTCATTTTATTACGAATTTTCATATTCCGTAATAATATCCTCTAGTTTATATCTGATCGTCTCGTCAACCAAACCTTTTATCCTTGGGTTTTTCTCTAAAATCTGTGCATCATATTTAGACAAACCTAGTGGATTATTTATCAATACACCAGAAACCCTGTCAACAAAGCTAGCTTCCCATAATATGCTTCTTTTATTTTCTAATCCCCTATATGCTCCCATAATTAGGGTCTCCGATGCCCCTTACCTTGGCTATTGCTTCCATTTCATGCAATTCCTTCCTGCGTTCAATATATCGATCTGCATCCAAAGGACCTGAATGATCATCTATTCTCCATTCACTACATAGCATTCTTCTGTAACCGACAATAGAGTTCATCAAATCTTCATCTGACATCATCGAGTATCTATCATGCCTTTCCATTATTAAGCGCTCCTGCGTCTGCCTGGCCTCTTCCCGGCAGATAGACCCCTGGCAATCAAGTACATCAAGCCTAGGCGTCCAGCCATACCTTTTCAGATTTTGCTGTTCCATTTCTTTCGGAGACATTCTATATTCTTTCTCAGTATCACTCATCTTTATCACCTCTAAACAACAAACCTAGCTAAGCCTGAATTGAAATAGTCGTTATCAAACAGCTTATCTTTCTGGTATTTTCCATAGGTATCTGCATTCTCCTTGAAGTAAGACGGATTCTGTTCCTGAATTCTTCCAATTGCATAATATCCTATGGCTACAACTGAACCGAAATTTGCGCCTTCGAACAAAGGAATATCCCATCTTGCGTTTGGTTTGCCGAACAAGTCGTTTTTCAATCCTATACTGATAAACATCTCATCGTCTGATGGAATGATTGTTTTTGCATGCCTTGTTGTTTCTGAGGTATAGCACCTTCCATTAACCTTGCCTCCGAACAATTCATCAAACTTAGTCAGAAACATCTCATTTACTTTCTCGTATTCAGGCTGAGTAATAATATAGAAAGACCTGTAATCCCCAAGATTTTTAGGAACAGTTGGCTCTAAATGCTGCCTTATATGCTCTAGTATTTTTCTTGGGTTCTCACCTGTTTTTACCAATATCATCCCAAGATAAGTTGAGGTGTTGTATGTTATCGGCTCTTTATTTTCCCTTATCTCAGTAACATATTCCGGTGCCAGTAAACCAGAAAGTAGTCTGCCAGCGCTTGAATTCTTATTGCACGTAAGCAGAAAAGTCTCAAGTCCTTTGTCTTTGCAGAGATAATTTATTATGCCGGGTGCATCCTTTTCTCCAGAAGCTGAAATAACAAAAGCCTCGTCAACAGACGGGTTATTATCCAGCATTTTTTTGTACTGACCTTCATTCGCAAACAAAGCATCTTCGTCCTTGAAAATAATCCTTCCAGTTGGCAAAGCATTGCCACTACCAACAACTAATCTTTTGTTAGGCTTGCCTAAATTGAGCTTAGGCAGCTCATACGATGAGTGCAGCTCTAATGCATCTATAACAGCTTCATACAAATCCTTTATTTTAGATACTGACATTTTAATACCTCCTTTCTCTTCAATATGCGGTGTAGGCCTTGTGGCCACCGAACTTTTTTCTGAGCTGGGCCTGTATGGCAAAGCTTCTGTAGTCGCTTTTCCTTGAGAATTTTCTCATCTCGTATGTCAATGCAGTAAAAGGCAGGGGGAAATCCTTTTCATTAGCTATCTCTGATGCCCACCTAGAATACTCTCCGCCATCTATGCAAGCTACTGTTCCGTCTATATCCCTTTCAGGGATTTCCTGATATAGTTCAAGCAGTTTTGACTGGCATAGCCCATTGTTCATTATTCTTGCTACCTGCTTTGGTTTCAGCTTCATGACCTTTGCAAAGCTGGTTATCTCGCCTATGCCCATCATATATATCTGCTCAAGGCAGTTGTGAAGCATCTTTGTAGAATGGCCGCTACCTGAAGGGCCTACATATTCTGGCTTGCCCAAAACCTGCAGAATTGGCAGAACCCTTTTGTAGGCATCTTCGTCTCCGCCAGCCATTATAGCCATCGAAGCATCTTTAGCTCCCGAAGGCCCGCCTGAAAATCCGACATCCAGGAATTCCACGCCATATCCAGACAAAATTTTTGCAATCTCCTTTGATGTTCTTGGATCAGAATTTCCGCCATCTATGACTATGCCATCTGTCCTTTTCGCCTTTTTCATCCCAGATGCTAATTGCTCTGCTACATCCCTTACGCCGGAATACGGCACCATTATAAATGCTAATCCAGAAGCATTTCCTACCTTCTCAACGCTATCATCTTTTACAGCATTGTCTGCTTCCCTTAGAAATTCATCTATTTCCTTGCGCAATTCCACGATGCTAGGCTTGTTGTAATACAAACTATCGCTGCTGTCAAAAGCCTTATCGTAAATCCTAAGCCCATAGCCATCTTCTAACAAGTTTTTAGTCATTGGTAGACCCATTTTTCCAAGTCCGACCCAACCAATATTTTCTTTTTCCATCTAACCACCTCATTTTTCAGTTGCAGTCAAGCAGCTTATACACACCGACACCATACGAGCAGGTAGGGCAAAAAAATTTGTTTCCCCACATTATGAAACCCAAAGGTTTTTTGCATATCGGGCATCTCATCTGCTAACCACCTTTCTCTGATTGTTAAGGTATGCTCCGAGAACAGTAGACAAGATGCTTTCTGTTTCAACTGTTTGAATATCAGGTCTCTTACCAAAGCTCTCCACTTCGCATCTAAGTTTTTTTATTTCATTATCTGAAAAGCCATGGTTCTTTGGAAGATATACCATGCCATCTCTTTCGCAAACCGCCTTGACCATAGGATAATCATTGCTGGATCCTGCTATGCAAGCCACAGGACCATAGTTTTTGATTTCAGATATTAGCTTGACAGCGGTCTCCTTGCCCCTGAAGTCCAAATCAAATTCCTCGGATTCTTCGCTGCCTTTTCTTTTTATAATTCTTACTTTGCGTGGGTCTATGTTTACTGAAGAACCAAGATAATGGTAGATGACACCAACCTCGTCACCAAAGCCTTTTTCAATATCAAATGGTACTATATCATATTTTTTGGCAATTTTAACAATTTCTGGCACAAATTCTTCATCAAAGAATTCACAACCCTTAACTGGCTTGAAAGTTAATCTTCTCATGTTACCTTGAAGCCAGAACCATCCTGCAAATTTATCATGAGCGTATTTTTCTATGTTTTCTATAGCATTTTCATAATCTTTTGACGGCCTTTCAATCCAGTAAATGCCATCTTCCATGCTTTGCGCTATCAATCCGTTTTCAGGGATAACTACAATATTAACATTCGGTATATCACATAAGGCAAAATTCTCAAGTATTCTGCCCCTTACCCAATCATAGCTATTCCCAGTAAGAAATACAAGATCAAATTTTCCGTATGTTCCTATATTTGCCAGGATATTCCTGAGATTTCGCTGATTTATTGTAGATGACGGAATGCATCCTTTATAACATTTATTATCATCTTTTGCAGCAATGTCGTGGGTACCAGTAAAAACCGCATCCAAATTCTCATAAAAGCTTATTTCGTTCATAGAATCGCCTTAACGATATATGAAACCCTTTATATCGCCGTATTTGCTTTTCATTTTTTTCTCGATGTTATGCACGCCACCAACCTTGTCGTATGCCATGAAAATAGCATTAAGCGCTTTTTCAGAGTCGTAAATATCAAGAAAAGGTTTATTGCCATTTTTCAAAGTGTCAATTATCTTGTTAAGCAGAGTACAATATTCAGGAGTTACAACATATTTATTCTTAGGCATTAAGTCCAAAAGCCCGCCTTCTTTAATAAGGTATATACCAGTTTCCAGCTCAACTCCTGGGCTGTTTAGTATTTGCCTGGTACCTCTTATATTGTCAGTATATTCAAGGCCTGACCCGCGCCTTTTTTTAATTCTCTTGCCAATGTACTCACTGTTTTCTTCTAGTTTAGAATAATTCAGGATTAGATCAGCACCATTCTCAAGATTTACTTCTATTATCTTGGCTTCATGATTAGGCTCATCAGGCAAAACCTTATATGAATTCACACCCTTTGCTATTTTCATCTCTACGTTTGGCTTTCCAGAAGGCTTAAAATAATCCCCCATAACCCAAAATTTGTCGTAGAAGCCTGTTTCACATTGAAGATTATAATTGGGGTACATATCAAAAAATTCAGGCTCATCACATGCATTAATATTGCCTTTAAAAATTTTGGATAAAATTGCAGCCATGTGAACTCCTACGTCTATAAAGACGCCTCCACCAGCATATGGGCTTATTAACCATTTTTCTCTATCGATTCCCTGAAAATTTCCTTGTTCAAAGAAGGTTATTTTTATATTATCAATCTTTCCGTTTTCATCTATTATCTTGTCGATTGTTTCAAGAAATTGAAGGCTTATTGACTTAAGTACATGATGATCCTGGCAGAATAATCTTTGGTAATACCTATTTTTGTCAACAGTTGCCTTCAAAGCGCTGAGTTCTCCCCTGTTTCTTACCAGAGGCTTTTCTGTAACAGTAAAGGTATGCTCATTGAACAGGGAATTAATTGTATGATATAGATGAAATTCGTTGGGTGTTGCTATAAAATCAACATT
>CAIKBN010000154.1 GCA_903825675.1 uncultured archaeon | reverse complement strand
CAAAGACAAGAAGTCAGAAAGAAATCCACAAAGAAACCACTGCCTAAAGGCAGTGGTAGCAAAGAGGATTTCATTTTGAGATTCTCTGAAAACTAATGACTTTAGTTCGTAGATGAAGATGAGAAGCTTGAAAGAGATGCACAAAACGAACTGACGATGCTTTGCGTCGTCATGCAGTTCGTCCATGGTTGGAAAGGGCATCTCATTTATTCTTGTTGGTGCCTTAAATGCCAAAAAATAGATTTTTAATCTTTAATTTTCAAAGTTGATGCATGGAAAGAAGCAAATTCGTATTTGTAGCTGCTGTGTTATTTTCATGCCTTGCCCAGCTTGCTCTGGCTGGATCTATATCGATAACTGTTACTGCAACAACTTCTGTTTTCGAGGACACTGGGGTAGTTAATATAACATTGCAAAATAACGGTGATGAGGCAGCTGAGGATGTTCGTGTTTCGTTGCAACTGCCAAGCGGATTTGAATCTGAAAGTGTTATTATTGGAAAATTGGTTCCTCGCGTGCCGTGGTCAGGTTCTATATTTGTCAACACTACTGATAACCTTCTGACAGGCGCTTACCCTGCTGTTATTCTGACGCAGTACAGGGATGCTAATGGCTATCCGTTTTCTTCTGTTTCTAAAAACAGCATTGTTTACAAAGAAATAAGCTACAGTGATGTTTCAGGCATGATGAAGAAGACAGAGCTTTCCGATAATGGTAATATTATCATGACTTTGAGGAACCTTGGCAGCAATGCGATGGATGCAAAAATAAGGATTTACCTGCCGCTAGAGATAAAGGCAAATGAATATGAAAAATATATCCACTTAGATTCCAAGGAGGAAAAGGAACTCGAATTTAAGATTTCAAATTTTGGTGCTCTTGCCGGCAGCAGTTATTTTGTGCTTTCCGCGATAGAATATGATGGTGATAAGCACTATACTTCATTTGCTTCAGGTATTGTTGAGATAAAGGAAAAAGCTGAGATAGCTGGTTTGGAAACAAGCTGGTTAATATTTCTACTGATAGCTCTGATAATAATTTTTATTTTATATCAGTTTAAGGGAAGGATTAGATGGAAAAAAAATACAAAGTAATTAAACGGCTTTTTAGTTGGTTGTGCAACAACAGGGAGATGCTTGTAAATATATTTATATTAATCTTCATATTTGCTTTCTTGCTTAACTATTTTAAACCAGAACTGATGCTTTCAAAAACAACGACATCAGGCGGCGATACAGGATCTCATCATTATCTGGCTGAGTATCTCAAGGATTATCTAATTCCACATGGAAAGATAATTGGATGGTCGCCTGGATGGTATGCTGGATTCCCTCTTTTCCAATTCTATTTCCCTCTGGCTTATTTGCTGATGGTTTTTCTAAGTTACATTATTCCTTACGAGATAGCTTTCAAGCTAGTAACAGTTCTTGGGACTTTTCTTTTGCCGTTTTGCGCATTCTTCTCATTCAGAATAATGAAATTTAAATTCCCGGCACCCATCTTGGCAGCTATTTTTACTTTACCGTTCCTCTTCCTAGAGAATAACTCAATGTACGGGGGAAACATACCATCAACATTGGCCGGGGAATTTTCTTTCAGCATCAGTTTATCATTATCGCTCTTATTTATAGGATCTCTTTATCAAGGCATTATTACAAAGAAAAGATT
>CAIKBN010000153.1 GCA_903825675.1 uncultured archaeon | reverse complement strand
TTTGAAACAAAAATATACGAATGTATATTGGGTGTTTTGAGTGGCTGAAAAAGATATATACACGAAGGATATCTACATGAAAGAAGCTTATGAATATATAGGCTATATCAAAAACGACTTGGCAATACTTGGTAATAAACCATACGACAAGAACGCCCTCCACGACATATTAAGGTGCAGTCATGGCCTTAAGGGAAATTCCATGCAAATGGGATTCTTTATAGTTGCGTATTTCTCGCATATTATAAATGATATAGTCCGGGGTGTAGAAGAAGGCAGAACCAAACCTACAGAGGAAACCCTTGCCTTTATTTCTGATTTTTTGGGGAGCTTAGAAAAATTCATAAGTTTCTCTGCCAAAAAGAAGAAATATAAAATAAGTCAGCAGCTGTTTAAGAAGCTGGACAAGCTGATGTACAAAGAATTCAATAAACCCATGAAAAAAGACGTTAAAGGAATTTACGAAGAAGAGGTAGGCTATAGGTTAAAAAGAATCGATGCCCTGCTCGGAAATCTGGAAAAAAAATTTAATCCAAAGCTTATAAAAAATATTATTGATGAGTTGCACGCACTGGAAGGCATTTTTCTTCAGGCAGGTTTCATGAAAAATTCAAGTATATGTCTTATAATAAAGGATATTATGTACAAAGTCCTTGAAGACAAGAAAATAGATACAGAATCTATTTCCATTATTAGAAGCTCCATAGTAAGCCTAAAGTTATCATTAAAATTGTTGAAAAAGGGGTAAAATAATATTTCCTAATAAGGGAAATGAGATTAGAAAGAGAGAAGAACCAAATAGAAACACAACCAAAAAGACGCACGAAGTGCGTCAAGCAGTTCGTGCTTCAATCAGCTTTGGTTTCTACTCTTCGAAAATTGTTGAAAGATGTTTAAAATGGATATATCCCAGTATCTGAACGATTTCATGGAAGAGGCCGAAGAGCTTTTACAGGGCATTAACAGTGCTTTGCTTGCCCTGGAAAAAAATCCAAACGATACAGAGAGCATAAATAAGATATTCCGCGCCTCACACACCATAAAAAGCAGCTCTGCTGCAATGGGCTTCATGAAAATATCAGAACTTGCACATAAAATAGAAGATGTGTTGGACAGCATAAGAAGCAGCAAGCTAACCGCAGATGAAAACATAACTGATGCCCTTTTCAAATGCTATGATGCCCTAGAAAGAATGATAGAAAATGTAGGAATCAGTCAAAAAGAGGATTATGAAATCAAACCCCTTATTGATATCTTAGAAAGCATACTCAATAAAACCTATAAGCCAGGAACAATTATAGCAGACGAGCATACAGTCTCTTATCTTAAAGAAATCAAGGCCATCAAGGTATCAACTAAGAGGCTTGATAATCTGATGAACCTTGTTGGTGAGTTGCTTATAACCAGGATGCGCCTGGATAATCTAAAATCCAGGTATAAGCTTGATGAACTTGACCAAACCATAGCACGCTTAGCAAGACTGGTAGAAGATATGCAATACGAAGTTATGGCAGCAAGGCTAGTGCCTGTAGAACATATATTTAACAGGTTTCCGCGAATGGTAAGGGACCTGTCAAAAAAAGAAGGCAAGGAAATAGACTTTATTGTTGAAGGTGGTGAGATCGAGTTAGACAGAACAGTATTGGATGAGCTAGGAGAACCTTTGATTCATCTCTTACGAAATTCAGTAGACCATGGAATAGAAAGCCCTGAAGAAAGAAAACAAAAAGGCAAAAACCCAAAAGGTGCCATAAGGCTGTCTGCAAAAAGGCAAAGCAATTCAGTAATAGTAGTGGTAGAAGATGATGGCAGAGGCTTTGACATAGCAACCATAAAGAAAACCGTAATCGAAAAAAATATTGCAACAAAGGATGAAATTAAAAACCTTTCTCAAAAGGACCTGATGAAACTGCCCTTCACCCCGGGATTCACAACAACCAAACAAGCCACAGAAATATCCGGTCGCGGTGTCGGACTGGATGCTGTAAAAAACAAGATACATGCCTTGAATGGGTCTGTAAAACTTGAGAGCGAAGTGGGAAAAGGCACAAGCATAACTATGGAACTTCCCATAACCTTAGCAATTGTACCGTGTTTTATAGTTTCTGTTTCGAATTCTATGTTTGCTATACCGATGAATAATATTGTTAGGTCTTTAAGGCTTGATAGCAAAAAAATAAGAAGCATAGAAAGCAATGAAGTAATAATATTCGAAAATCAGGATATACCTCTTTTTAGGCTTTCAAGGATATTCGGTCTTAATGAACCAGGATATAGCGAAAAGCTGAATATTATTGTAATTGAAAAAGCCGGCGAAAGAGCTGGCTTGGTAGTAGATAATATCGTAGGAAAGCAGGAAATAGTAATAAAATCATTGGACAAGGCCTTAAGACCAATAAGAGGCTTTGCAGGAGCAACAATCTTGGGTGAGGGCAAAGCAATACTTGTATTAGACATAGGAACTCTGGTGTAGTTTATGAGGTGTTTCGGAAATGATAACAAGGTTAAGCATGTTAGAGGCAGATGCCCTGAAAGAAGCAGGTAGTATTGGAGCTGCCAGTGCATCTACTGCCCTATCAAAAATGATAAATCGCCCTATAGAAGTCAGTACAACCAAACTTCAGTTAATGGATCTGGATGATATATCAAGCCTAGTAGGAGGACCTACCATCCTTTCTGTAGGAACCCTCTTCGAGATTGTTGGCGACCTGAAAGGCGCTTTGCTTTTGCTAGCGTCAAAAAAGACAACCCTAGGCTTAGCTGACATGGTACAAGGAAGGAAATTAGGCACAACCAAATTTATGAGTGAAATGGACACGGATGCAATAAAAGAGATCGGCAACATTCTTGTTGGCGCATATATGACAGCCCTTGCAGAGCTTTCTGGTCTCAATATACTGGAATCCATTCCAAAATTAGAGATAAACAATGTGCCTACAATAATCCGTGACGTAATTAAAGAGTATGACCATAGAGTAAGATATACCCTGGTAATAGAAACTAAAATGAAAATTAAGAAAGAGGGCTTCATAGAAGATATCATAATTATTCTGGGGCATGAAGAATTCGGCAAACTATTCCATGCCATGGTAAAAAGGATGAAGCAGTAGATATAGTCACATTACTGATCTTTGG
The DNA here is from genome assembly GCA_903825675.1 of uncultured archaeon. GTDB lineage: Archaea > Aenigmatarchaeota > Aenigmatarchaeia > GW2011-AR5 > GW2011-AR5 > CAIKBN01. The sequence goes on along the minus strand of CAIKBN010000153.1, from coordinate 1,805 downwards.
TGCGAATAAAAAACAAAGCCAAAATATACCCTGGTAATAAAATGAAATCCTCTTTGATATCACTGCCTAAAGGCAATGATTTCTTTGTGGATTTCGTTCTGACTTCGTGTCATTTTAATCTGTCTCTGTAGAAGTCAAAAATAATCTGTGTTGTTGATACTTTTGTTGATAGCTCATTGCTTTATGAGCACAATGATTTCGCATAAAACATTTAAATAGCAGAAAAATAATAGAATAATAACTGATGATTATGCCAAAAATTCTGACTATTGAAGATTCTGCTTTTGAGAGAAAGGCAATAATAAATGTCCTCACTAAAGCAGGCTATAAGGATATAATAGAAGCTGCGACAGCAGGCGAAGGCTTGAAAAGATACGGGGAAGAAAAGCCTGATCTTGTTTTGCTTGACCTGAGAATGCCGGATGTTGAGGTCGGTATAGATACCTTGAAAAAACTAATGAAACTAAAACCTTCATCAAAAGTAATTGTTGTCTCTATTGTTCGCGACAAAGAAACAATAGATGAATGTATAAAGCTTGGCGCCAAGGCTTATATAAACAAGCCTGTAACAGAAGGGAAATTAATACCTGAGGTTAAAAAAGTATTAGGATGATATAATGCTCATGCCAAAAATAATGACTGTTGAAGACAGCGCCTTTGAACGCGCAGCAATAATAAGCATATTGAAAGCAAGCAAGTTCAATGATGTTATAGAAGCGGAAAACGGTGAAGAATGCCTGAAAAAGTTCGAAAAAGAGAAGCCTGCAATAGTTTTGCTTGACTTGAGAATGCCTGGAATCAGCGGAATGGATGTGCTGAGACAATTAAAAAAGAAGGGCAAAAATGTTAAGGTTATAGTTGTAAGCATTGTGAGAAAACAGGAAAGCATTGACGAGGCTCTCAAACTGGGTGCAAGTGCTTACATAACCAAGCCAGTAACCAAAGAGAAATTAATCCCAGAAATTAAAAAATGTTTAGGATGATGGTGATGCTATGGTAAAGATTTTGATTGGCGACGACTCTGCATTTATGAGAAAGATTCTAAAAAATATCCTTGCCAAAGAAGGATATACAGATATTTCAGAGGCAAGCAACGGCGAAGAGGTTATTGAAAAATTCATAAAAGAGAAGCCAGACGTCGTTCTTCTGGACATAATAATGGAAAAGAAGGACGGTATTGAAACCCTTAAGGAAATAATAAAGCTTGATAAAAATGCCAAAGTCATAATGGTTTCAGCTGTTGGCCAGGAACAGATGGTTAAAGAGGCGATAACCATTGGTGCAGAGGACTATATAGTAAAGCCTTTCACACCCTCAAAGGTTGTAAGCTCCATAAAAAAGTGCCTAGGACAATAAATATAATAATAAATATTAGATATAATAAATATATTTGGTGCATAGAATGGTAACAGTAGACCCGTTATCACCCTTATTCATAGTGCCTGTAATCGTTGGAAGCATAGGTTTCGCAATATATATAGCTGCAGTAATTATAAACGCGCGCCTGGTTTCACAAAACAAGATGAGCGGAACAATAATAGGAAAACTTATATCAAGGCTTGGCATAGCATGGATGCTTGCAGGTATCACATCAGTAATAGTGGGTATGGCATGGTATCTTGAAATGGAATATAACTTATTAGTGATAGGGTTAATGATATTCCTTTGGTTTATAGGAGCGATCCTTGTGCTGGATGCCATTACGAAATGGAAAAAGGAAATGAAATGACATATTCTGTATTCTTTGTAGATGTCTTTCTGAATTCAGTTCGCGTTAGAATTCAAAAATAATTTTTTCTTAATTC
>CAIKBN010000152.1 GCA_903825675.1 uncultured archaeon | reverse complement strand
TTTGCAAAATCAGCACAAACATCAAATTTTTTCCTTGATCCGATAATGTTGAAAAACCTTATTCTGATGATTTTCATTTTATACGCCTTCTGATACAGATAGGCAATCATGTCAGTGCCTATTTTGCTAACAGCATAAGGGGAAGAAGGCCTGAGCTCTTTTTTTTCATTTATAGGTATCTCGTCTTCATAGGTTAGTCCATATTCAGATGAACTGCAAGCTATTATTATTTTTGGGTTTATTCCTGCTTTTCTAATAGCTTCAAGAAGATAGAAGGTTCCCATGAAATTTGTTATCAAGGTTTCTTCTGGATCCTGCCAGGACGGTACAACATAACTTTGTGCTGCCATGTGGAAAATATATTCTGGTTTTATTTTTTTAATAAGTTCTTCAACTCTTTGCTTATCTGTAATATCGCACTCCACAAAATTAACACTATTTCTAAGGTGTTCTATATTGTCGAAGGTGTCACCTTTCCAGTAGGTTCCACATACATCTAAACCTTTTTCTACCAGAAAATCACATAGATGTGAGCCGACGAAACCAGCTGCTCCAGTTACAAGAATCATATCATGCCTCTACTCATAAATTACATCATTTATTATCTTCCGAATCTTTTTAATAAATATATTTATGTCAAATCTGCCTGCATTTTTCTGAAGCTCTTTTCTATTCCATTTGGTTTTTTCTGTTTTTTCAATGGCTTTTATCAACGAGTTCGCATTCGCTTTGAAGAAGATGCCTGTTTTTGTATTTACTGTTTCCATAAAACCGCCTTCCTTGACAGCGACTACAGGCTTTCCAGCTGCCTGGGCTTCTATGGCACTAAGGCCGAGGTCCTCGTCCTTTGCAACGACTATAACTGCATTGCATCTTGCATACAAATCAATAAGTCTTTGTTCACTAACGTCGCCGAGAAATGAAATGTTCTCATAACCCTTTGCTATTTTCTGAAGCCTTGTTTTTTCTGGTCCTGCACCAGTAATAAAAAGTTTCCTACTAGGCATCTGCCTGAAGGCATTTATTATTATGTCTATCCTTTTCAGGGGGTCAAGCCTTGCTGTAGACATATAAAAGCCTTCTGATTGTTTATAATAGAATTTCTTTGTTTCAATTCCTGTATAAACAACCTCACATTTTTCATATAATTCTTTTCCGTAATATTTGAGAACTCTTTTTCTTACATTTTCCGAGTTTGGACATATCTTATTGAATTGTTTCATATAGAGCTGGTCTTTGGGTTTCCAGTATTTTATGAACATTTTTAATATGGGCCTTAAAATAGGATTTGCATTTTTAAGGAAGTATTTTCTCAGATCATACATGAATCTCGGTGGGGTATGACAATAAAGGATTGAGGGGTGGTTGCCTGATGCTGACACAGACCAGAAACCAGAAATTATAAAGACGTCATATTTCGGGAATTTATATCTTTCAAATTTTTTGGCTATTGTGTAATTGCGTAATATTACCGGAAGCCATTTCTTTACCCCAAGGCTTTTTATTTTAAGACCACCAGTACTGAAGGTCTTTTTGTAATCGACAAAACCTGTGTATACATCTGCCTTTAATGCTCTCGCAAGGTTCAGAATTAACCGCTCACCGCCGCCTTTCTTATCAAAATAATCATGCAGTATGGCTATTTTCATTTTACCGCCTCGGCTTTTATATAAAGGCAGGATGCATAGGAAGGTGCTATATTAATCTTCTCCAAAAAGTTACATATTATTTTTGGAGTAAATGGATAGTATAGCCCTTTAACTTTTGTTATTTTGAATTTATTTTCTTCAAGCGTCTTTCTTATTTTGCTTAGTTCAACTTTTTGGTCATATATCTGGCCAGAGTGCTGATTTGTTTTATGAAATAATTTAACAAATCTTACTAGCAATGATCTTTGATTGAAAACGTTTGGTGTTGTTATAAGTATTGCTTTTTTGGAAAGTCTGCATAATTCTTTCAAGGCTTTCTCAGGTTTTAACATGTGTTCTATTGCTTCTGAGCAAACAACAACGTCAAAACTTTTATCACGGAATTTTAAATTTTCCCCATCTGCTGTCATAAATTTTATGCTTTTAAGATTTCTGTATCTTTCCTTTGCTTTTTTAACCAAACGTGGTGACAGATCGGTTTCTGTCAGCGTCTTTGTATTTTTGTAGAGCACTGGTACTAAAAGGCCTGCACCACCTCCTACGTCAAGTATATTATTGTTTTCTATTTTTGATAGCTCTGCATCTAATAATTTAAGCCTTGTTATAGAATATTGAGCTTCTGGATAGTTTTCTCTGGCAAGTTCATCTACAAAATTATTATAGAATTCTACTATTTCTTTTTTCTTCACTTTATTTCTGCTTTTTATTTTCATTAATAAGCACCTCTTCAAAAACTTCAAGGTATTTTTTTGCTGCTTCATCAAAGGAGTAAGCTAAAACGCTTCTTCTAGCCTCTTTTCGCATCTTATTTAATTTATCAGGGGTTATACTTCTTATCTTTGTGACAATGTCTTTTTTATTTCGCCTGATAATAAAACCGTTCCTTCCGTTTTCTATGACATCTCTTGCCCCACCTACATCTGTTATCAATACAGGCAAGCTGCTTGACAGGGCTTCTAATGAGACTAGTGAAAATTCTTCATGCAAAGACGGCAATAAAAATATATCTCCTGCGGAATAGTAATCTTCAATCTTATCCACGAAACCGGTGAATATGATTTTATTGCTTACGCCTAACCTAGCAGCCTGTTCTTTGTATAAATACGGATCAGCTTTGCCTATTACCAATAATTTACAATTCAAAAAAGGCAAAGCATCTATAATATATCTTACGCCCTTTCTCTCGAATTCCCTGCCAGAGAAAACTAATACCAATTCGTTGGCTTTTAAATTTAATTTTTTTCTAATTGCTCTTCTTTTTTCAATATTAAACCTGTATTTGTGGATGTCAATCCCGGGGTTTATGACGAGAATTTTGTCTTTATCGATATGATAATATTCTAGTATCTCATTCTTCATCCAATTGGATATTGCTATTATTTTTTTTGAATTGTTGTATATTTGCCTTTCTAGCTCGTTTACCAGCAGACCGACTGGATCGAATTGGTGCTTTAATTTTCCTTCTTTTTTTTGTATATCCCGCCATACTCTGTAGCAACCATGGGCTGATACTATATCGCATCTAAGTGTCTGCCCTGCTGGCGACAAAATTATATCAAAGTCTTTTTTTCTGAAATGGATGGTGGAGGATATTGCAAAAAATAAAGTTTTAAAAAAAACGTGGTTTGAAAAAAAGGGTATCCTGCCAGTGTGTTTTAAAATTCTTTTAAATTTAATTTTATCGTTTTTGTATTTAGAAAATGAATTGGAGAATACGTGCACGTCATTTTTTTTACTAAAACTCTCGGCTAGTTTTCTGGTAAATTTTGGTATACCTGCCTCTGAGTCATAATCAGTTATTATTAAAGCTATTTTCATTTTTTTCACTTATTCGCTTTCATGTAAATCTCTATTTCACTTATAAAAGCGCCGAAAAAGGTTTTGAGTGTCTTTGTAGGTATAATTTTCCATATCTGCAAAAATAATGGTGCCCCGTGAAACTTCATTCTTTCTATTCTGAAGTCGCAATTCCATGTCTGCTCGTAGTCTATCAGGTTTTCGCTTCCTTTTGAGAAGCATTTGAAACTATCTGGTATGAACTGTATCGAATGGTCTATGTTCCAATAATGCCCATGTGAATTGGCATGAGGTACACAGATATGCAGAATTGCATTGTGTTTGCATATCCTGTAAAATTCTTCCATGACAAAAAATAGGTGTTCTTTGTTTGGGAGATGTTCAAGAACGCCCCATGCTTCTATATGGCTTACGCTATTATCTTTGAAGGGGAGCTTTTTCTTTTTATATATCCAATCCTTTCCTAAAACAATGTCGGTTTTTACTTTTTTATTTGGAACAATGTCTACATTTATAAAGCCTTCTTTCCTTTTATATCCGCTTCCGAAATTTATTTTTATGCCATTGTCTTCTGATTTCATTATCATAACCTCATAGGTTTCAATGCTTTTACAAGCTCTTCAAAGGCTTCTTTTCTCCATTCAGTTATCTGTTGCGCTGTTAAAGCGCTCGTGCTTACAGGGCTTCTTGGGTTGCCTTTGAACCATGCCTCGTCATAATTGTTACTCTTGTCGAATTTTATATCATATTTTTCTGGGTTCTGATAGATATCACAGTCTTCATATGGGTGGAATATTTGCAAGTCGAAGTCATCTGGGCGATTATCAATCAACCATTTCTTAGTTGCTTCCATGGTTTCCATCGTCTCTCCTGGAAGCCCGACGATGGTAAAAGCCTTAACTGCCATACCTACTTCATGCGCAAGTTCTAAGGCTTTTGAATTTTGTTCTATTGTTGTACCTTTTTTTATTATATCGAGTATTTTCTGCGAACCGCTTTCAACTCCCAGAGTTATATGCCTGCAACCGCTATCATACATAAATTCCAACATTTCTTTGTTAACTAAATTAGCCCTGAAATGGCACCTCCACAAAATCCCTAGGGGCTTCAATCGGCGAAGAACTTCCTTTAAATTGGGGTTGACCATAAAAGTATCATCCATAAACATTAGCCTTTCGTAGCCATAATTATAATGCAGGGCGTATATCTCCTCCATTATATTATTCGCACTTCTGAATCTCATTTTGGTCTGGAATACCGAATGGGAACAGAATGCACATTTATATGGGCATCCT
>CAIKBN010000151.1 GCA_903825675.1 uncultured archaeon | reverse complement strand
GAGGATATCGCTGAAACGGAATCCTTCAAGGCACAATTCAATACCTCTCTCTCTTCTGACTTCCAAAATGACCGGGTCAGTAATATTGGGGAAATAATTTGCAACAAGATATGGATCAGAAACTGTCGGTTTTGTCGTCAATCCACCTGTTATACCGCCTCTTGCGCGCAGTGCTCCGACAGTTTTAGCCCAATCAGCATCAGTAAGTGTACCAAGATCGGCTTTTGCTTCGGCATAATTCAGCAAGACCTCTGCATAACGGAACTCTGAAATACAATTAATGTTAAGTTGTCTTGTATCATAGTACATATCATCGAGAGTCCATTTAATTGGCATATAACCCGTGAATGTATATGAAAAGAGCGGAGGTGCGGCAACCTGCAGGTTATTACTGATTCTTTTATAATCACCCAACCGTATTGTCTGTTTGAGCCTTAAATCTCTGTTTTTTACCTCATCCTTAAACAACATGGTCTTATACGCCGCGTTGTTTGTAAATGGTGTTCCATCAATATTTAAATACGTGTTAATAAAGGTTCTTATAAAACTTGCCTTGTTGCCATATGTACCACTTGTCCAATACCAGTTTCCATCATTCAGAATGCCTAAGGTAAGGTCACAAATTGCAGAAAGCATTACTTCACTGGTAACCGGTGTGGCATTTAAAAATACCGTACGGTATGAAGTGCCTGCTCCACCAGTTGTATAAATTGAATAGATTCCAGCATCCATAACTGCTTTAGCAGAACTTGCAGCTTCATTTAACCATGTACCGGCTGAAGCTGTAAGCCCTAGTTCTGTATGATATTTTCTGAAAGTCCCCTCAAAAAGGCATAATCTTGACTTAAGTGCATAAGCTACATATTTGGTGACCAAACTTCGGGTGGCTTCACTTGTTGATGTAATATTATTACAGGCATAGTTAATGTCAGCTAAAACAGAATCCATTACTAATGTACGAGGATCGCGCGGGCCATTTAAAATAGTAGTATCAGATACATCAAGAGGTTTCCCGATCCATGGGACATCACCAAATCTTTTAACTTTTTCAAAATAAAAGTATGCCCTGAAGAATTTTGCAATTCCCGTATAGTTATTTCTCACATCTGCAGGAACTTTTGGATCATTATTATTAGCGATAAAATAATTAATGTTCCTCAAAATTGTCCAGGTCCATCCCGTACTATTGACTGGAGCAAAAACGCCCTGTTGAATGAACGTTGGAACAGCACTAACTGCCATATAATCAGACATTGCATCGAGATTGGTGGACGGTCCCGGCAAGATAGCCATTGCCGTCGAGATAGCATAAAAGGAATTGCAATATAAATCCAATCCCTCTTTGCTGCCAAACACTGCAGATTTTGATGCGGTAGATTCCGGCACTTGGTCCAGCTTTTCGCAGCGCACAATCAGGAGGCTTAAAAGGAAAAACCACAAATATTGTTTTTTCATAGCTGTATTTTTTAAATGATAATGTTAAAATGTTATGGATAAACCAAATGAAAAGCTTTTCATCATCGGATAGTTATATCCATCGCTCGGAGAAGTAACCGCATAAGTAGTTCCAGTCGGAGGCGTTAAAGGATTTATTAGCTGATCCCTTGGTCCAGTGTTTTCAACATCCAGATGTCCTACTCCAATAACTTTGTAAAGTGGAGAATAACACCAGAGGTTTTCACCGGAGAAATAAATCTTCAGATCACTTGCTCCGATTTTCGAAATCAGTTTTTTGGGAAGATTATAACCAATCTGAATATTCTTCAACCTAATATAAGCTATATTCTGCAGGTATTTTGTCTGTTGCACACCGAGTTCTTGTGCAGTGGCACTAGTTGATACGTTACCAACTAATCTTGGGAAATACGCATTGGTATTATCCGTTGTCCACATATTTCCAACCTGAAATACAGGTTGTATATTGTATGGCCTGTTATATGGACCCCAGAATAACGCTGCTTCAGGGCTTGGATACCAATCCTGTTTCCCAACCCCCTGGAAGAATGTCGAGAAGAAGAAATTATTCCAATCTGCGCCCAGATTTATTCCAAAAAGATATCGTGGAGAATTGTTACCGATTATCTTCCTGTCGCCAGGATCTGATACTCTGTTATTACCAATATTGATAAAGCCATCATCATTCAGATCTTTAAGCTTGATATCGCCAGGGTACCATATACTGGTAGTAGCTGCCTTCATTTGTGGACTCTGTTTTGCATGAGAGTCAATATCTGCCTGGTCGATGAAAAATCCCTCCGTTGTATAACCCCAGACCTCTCCAATAACCATTCCTTCATAATAATCTGAGAGCAGTTTATCAGGATTATTGTATTTCGTAATTACAGATCTATTATCTGCGAGGGTAAATCTGAAATTGTAGTTTAGAGGTTTAGAGGCAATATTGAATTTATCCCTCCACGTCAATGACAATTCCCAGCCTTTCGTCTGTAAATCGGCATAGTTGCCCTTTGGCGCAGTGGCGCCAAAAGTTGCAGGAAGGGTCAGGCCAATGGTATACATGTTGGTGGTATTACGGACATAAATGTCTCCCACAAAGGTTAAACGGTCAGATAGTGTTGCAATATCCAATCCAAAATTTGTGGTTGTAGCTGTTTCCCAGGTAAGACCATTCGGGAGAACACTCGGGTTAGTTGTATACTGCGGCAATACCCCGTTTAGAATATAAGTTGCCTTGGTTAAAGTAAATTGGTCCTGGTAAGCATAAGAAGCGATGTTCCCATTCCCAAGAGAACCATAAGATGCCCTGACCTTCAGATTCGAAATAATCTTTGGAGATAAATTCCAGAAAGATTCTTTTGAGATACGCCATCCACCCGAAATTGAAGGGAAAAAGGCATATCTCTGGTTGGATGGAAATTTTGAAGAGCCATCATAGCGGGCATTGAATTCAAGCAGATATCTGTCTTTGAAAGAATAGTTGACCCTGGAAAAACCTCCAAGAATAGCCCATTGTTCGTATCCGCCTATGGTTGTAATTGATGTGCCCAGAGCTAAGCTAATGTCACTGGCGTCGGGAATAATAAGACCATTTCTGGTCACATCCAATCTGTTGTATGTCGATTGTTCATAATTATAACCTGCCATTACTTTAAAATAGTGGGAATCAAGAAAAGTATTTTCATATTCACCATAAACGTTTGCAGAAAGATACTGGGTTTGTTTCTGGTCAAACGTCAGATCATTGAATGTTGTTCCGACATATGCTATAGTACCAGGTTTAATGCTATAGGGAACCGGAACACGTCTTTGATCTGTATTATTGTCTGTATTACTAAAAGTGAAGGAGCCTTTTATTCTGAATTTATTATCAAAAAATTGAGTGTTAAATCCACTTGTGCTTGAAAATATGGCTTTGTTTAAATCAATTGCATTCTTACCATAATAAAAATCACCTACCTGATATACAGCTGTCATCGTCAAAGTGCCATCCGGATTTAATAACGGTGTATTTGAAGGTCCCTCAACTCCAATGAGTGCCCATACACTGTTAGCGGATCCGGAATTCATCGGATTATGATACTTCGTCTGGTTAAAGCTTGTATTGTTTTCAACCTGTAACCATGGAAATATCTGTATTGAACCTTTTGCACGGAAGTTCTTCATGCTATAATCATCTGTATTATAGCGGTATAATCCGTCCTGATTTAAAAATCTGCCTGATATGATATATGCAACCTTTGGTCCACTTCCTGAAATAGAAATATTATTGTCAAACGAACCGGTTG
>CAIKBN010000150.1 GCA_903825675.1 uncultured archaeon | reverse complement strand
TTCTTTGAAGCCCTTGTCTCCTGACCTGACATTCGCACCTAGCGACTGCTTGGCCTTAAGAACAACATCTATAAGGTCAAGGGTTCCTATTACACCTACTATGTTCCCTTTATCAAGTATTGGAATTCTTGAGATGTTTTCATATGCCATTATTTTTTTTGCTTTTCCTATGTCATCATCAGGCGTAAGGTATTCACATTTGGTCATTATTTTTTTGATTGCATGGTCTTTGTCTATTAGGCGTAGCAAATCTGTTTCTGATAAAATGCCTACAACCTTTTTTCTGTCTACGACAGGCATGGCTCTCATGTCTGACTGAAGTATTTTTTCAGATGCATCTTCTACATCATCGTCCTGCAACAAGACCGGTGTTGATACTGCTAGGTGTCCTGCTTTGGCTGTGGTCGGATCAAGGTCTTTGGTTATAATCTTTTTCAGAATAAGCATTCCTTTTAGTTCATTATCATATATTACAGGCAATTGATGAATAGCATATTTCTTCATAAGGCCCAAGCAATGGCTTAAAGTGTCGTCAGAACTAACAGATACAACGTCCTTGGTCATCAGATCTTTTACTAACATATAAATCACTGATAGATGGCTATGGCTTATGCCTTGTTATCTGATAATAAGTTACATCGCCTTCATTATCTACTATTGCCCATAGCATTCTTGCTCTTATATTGTGTGCAAGCCTTACTGCTCTTGACAGCTCTTGGAAAGAGCATGTAAAGTCCTCAGAAACTGCAAACACGATCCATTTAGTATGCTCTTTTGATGTTTTCGGGCCCTTCTTTAACTGGACACCACGCTCATAAACACGAAAATCACAGCCGAACTTGAAACCAGTTCTTACTAATAATCCACGTTCGCGAAGATCCTCGTATACGCGGTATCGCTCTGGAAACCTTTTGTCCAATGAGGTAGCATGTGTAAAAAGCTCGTCAAACTTAACAGGTTTTCCATCGCGCAGGACACGTATTCTGCCACGCTTAAGCAAGAGGCATGACTCTGCCAAGGCGAGCTCTAATCTATTTTCAAACAACTTGCCATAGTAGCCTGGTTCATATAACTGTTCAGCTTTTTCTGTTGCAATGACCTTGTCCTCTTCAAATACAGTATCTATTACTTCCTTTTTGCCTGTTAATTCTTCTGGCAACCTTGTCTCAGGCATTATTTCCTCTTCTAGCAGCTCTTCGTCGTGTTGCTCGATTTTCTTTTTTTGCTTGTTCATAACAGTACCTCACTAAGCTAATGAGAAGATAAATTTTAATAGTTTGTCTTGCCAGAAGAACAATTAGCCATGAATTCGCCTGAACATACTATCCCATTGTTGGATATGCTCCAGTTGGATATTTCTATTCCAGGCCTGCAGCATATGTCTACTGCTGTTTTTTGAACTAGCACATTAAACCGCACGGACAGGTTTTCATAGCTGACGTTTAGGTTGCTTCTCTCTTCTTCACATTTTACAATCAGCGCATTCAATTCACTACTATAATTTTGTAGTACGTCTCTGTCATGCTCGCAAGTTATCAGATAAGTATTGTTTTGTAGCAATTTATCATCGCATGATATAAGTTCTGATGACTTGGTTTGCAAATCGCTTTCGCAAGTTTCTTTTGATGATGTAAGCTCGTTAATTTTATCATCCTTTACATCAACTATACTTTTTATTGCACTGACCTCTGATTCTAGGTTATTCTGGTATGTTATATAGCCAGTTATGCCATTAA
>CAIKBN010000149.1 GCA_903825675.1 uncultured archaeon | reverse complement strand
TCTGCTTTTTGGTTAAACTATAACCAAAATAATTTATTATTTTAATTATAGCATCCTCTAAGCCTGAATGACCAACACACCCTTCCTCAAGCTTGTCCAAAACTGAAATTAGCAAGCTAAACTTATCGTTATCCATAAAACCACCATTATGCAGCAATCGGTCTTGCTAATACCAGAAATCATCTATATCATATCTTTCTTATTATTCTGCGGGCTTTATCCCGCAGTATGCTGAAAAATGTGATCCCGAAGACATTGCTTCTCATATGCTGCCTTAAGGCAACAGTATTCAATGTCTTCAAGATAATAATAAATACGGACAGAAAGATACTAAAACGTTGCTAAGACGGTATTAAATATGGACTTCTTTACGGCAGTTGCAAACCGCCGCTCAGTTCGTGCATTCAAGAGCAAAGCAATAGAAGAAGCAAAGCTCCAGAAAATACTTGAATCAGCTAACAGCGCTCCATCTGCAGGCAACCTTCAGGCTTACGAGATTGTTCTTATCAAGGATAAAAAGCAAAAAAAGGCACTAGCTGAAGCTTCCAATAACCAGGAGTTTATAGCAGAAGCTCCTGCAGTCCTGGTATTCTGCGCAAACCCTATGCAGTCATCCAGATATGGCTCAAGAGGTGCAGATCTATACTGCGTGCAGGATGCAACTATTGCAGCAAGCTACGCACAGCTGGCAGCAACTGCGCTTGGTTTATCAAGTGTCTGGGTTGGCGCCTTTGATGAAAAAGCAGTAAGCAAAATAATAAACGCTAGAGCGGTTTTGCCAATAGCAATTATACCAATTGGCTATCCTAACGAAGAGCCGGAAAAAACACCAAGAAGGAAAATTAGTGACATTGTACACCATGAAAAGCTGCCCTAATCCATCATAAAGCTTTTAAAAGCTTTATTTCATAGGTATGGTAAGTGAAAAATATGAAACACGAGAAGCATGAAAAACATGCAGAAACCAAGCATGAAGAAACAAAGCATGAAGAACCTAAACACGAAGAAACACCAGTAAAAACAGATGGGAAAAAGAAAAACCCATGGATGTATTCCACTATTGCTGTGGTCGTACTTCTAGCTATTGTCGTAGCAATTTCATTCACAGGAACAGGAATGACAGTATCAAACAAGATACCCTCACAGGAAGCAGCCAACAAGACAATAAGCTTTATCAATGACAATCTTCTAAGCGCTGGGACAACAGCAAAATTTGTATCAATAGAGGAAGAGCAGGACTTATATAAGCTTAAGATAAATGTAGGTGGTCAGCCTTATGACACCTATGTGACCAAAGATGGAAGAATGCTCTTCACATCAGGCATCAGCATGACTAAAACAAATCAAACAACTGTACCAACTACGCCAACAACTGTACCACCTGTAACAAAAGTAGACAAGCCAGAAGCTCGTGCCTTTGTAATGTCTTATTGCCCATATGGTTTGCAGTTCCTGAAAGCATATATACCTGTCATGGAATTGCTCGGTGACAAAGCAGACCTGAGTGTGAATTTCGTCTCATATGCAATGCACGGCAAGAAAGAATTAGATGAAAACACAAGATTGTACTGCATACAAAAGGAGCAGAAAGACAAGTTCGCAGCATACCTTAGATGCTTTGTTGTAAGTGGTGATGCAAATAATTGCACAGCACAAGCAGGCATAGATATATCTAAACTCAATGCTTGTATAAATGCCACAGACAAACAATTCAATATAACAGGACTTTACAATGATCAGAGCACATGGTCAGGCGGACAATATCCACAATATCCAGTAGATGCAGCTTTGGATGAGCAATATGGTGTCCAAGGTTCACCAACCTTTGTTCTCAATGGCCAGAGCATAAGCGTAAGTCGTTCTGCAGAGGCAATAAAACAGGCAATATGTTCTTCGTTCAAAACCCCGCCATCTGAGTGCAGCCAGCAACTAAACGCAAGCCAGGAATCACCAGGAATAGGACCAATAGGCAGCGGTTCAGCCAGCACTGGTAGTGGATCATGCAGCTAAGTTAGTTTGTTCTTTATTTTTTTTATTATCATATAATTTTATTACATATCTTTTTTCCACGTTATCCATTCTATAAGCGCAGATCGAATTATCTTTTCCCTGTCAACTATAAAATCAGGATAGCTTATCGAGTCAGGAACTGCAATACCTTTATCATATTTGCAGATGTGTGTCAGTGCTGAATATTTACCGACGCTTCCGGTAATCACTACCTCAGCCAGATTATGCCAGTCACCCTCAAGTTCCCAGTAATTAAGTATTGCCAATTCCTCAGGCTTTATAGCCCATGTAGTGCCGCCAACTTCTTTACCAGGCGACATGTAAATGACATAAGACCGGAAATCACTGCCATAGGCTTTGCCTATTATTCTTCTTGATAATTCAGGCAAATCATCATGCCTTTGTATCCTAAGTTCATGGTCCTTCAGAATAGAAGCTGTATCATAGTTCTCAGGAATTCTGCCTAGCAATGCCTGCAAAAATTCCGGGTTTCTGTTAAGCCCGTAGCCGAAATAAAGTGTTTTTTCCATAATAACCCAGAAAACTTATGTATTCAACGCATTATCCCTTTTTAAAAGCTTTTTCTTTCATTATATTTATTAAATGAGGAGTTTAAAATGGCAAAAAAGGCATTTGGGGGTTATTCTATATGCTTTGCCGGTCAGAAGGCAACTCTTGAAGATGTTTTCGGCAAAGGCAAGTTAGCTCCTAGCGAGATGACCAAAAAAATTTGGGTATTCATCAAAAAGAATAAAATCGCTGGGAAATAAGCATTTTTTTCTTTTATTTTTTTATTTTTAATTACTTTTTTAGAGGTTATAATTATGCAATTATACGACCTAATAATAATTGGTGCTGGTCCTGCAGGCATGACAGCAGCTGTCTATGCAGCAAGAAAGCGCCTAAATTTTATGGTTATAGCAAATGATATAGGCGGCCAGCCATTGTGGAATTCTGCTGTTGAGAATTATCTTGGTTATAGTTACATAAGCGGTGTGGAGCTTGTAAAAAAATTCGAAGAGCATGTCAGAAAATATAAAGTAGGGATAAAAACTGAAAAAGTCGTTGATATAACAAAAATAGACAACATAATAATAGTCAAAACAGAAAAAAGCTCATATGAAAGCAAAGCAGTAATAATAGCATCAGGCAAAAAGCCAAGGCAACTTAACGTGCCTGGTGAAAAAGAGTTCGCTGGTCGCGGAGTGACTTATTGCGCAACATGCGATGCGCCGCTCTTCACAGGCAATGATGTTGCCGTGATAGGGGGCGGAAATTCAGCTCTGGATGCCTGTATACAACTAACTAAAATTGCAAATAAGATTTATCTTATAGATATTGAAAAGAAGTTAAGAGCAGATCCTATACTTGTGGAAAAAATCAAGAATGCAGTTATTGTATTTAATTCTACAAAAGTTCTGGAAATAGCTGGCAATAAGTTCGTTAGTGGGGTTATAATCGAAAAAGAGAATAATCAAGAAACCTTAGCTGTGCAAGGCGTTTTTATCGAAATAGGTATGACTCCTAACGCAGATTTTGCAGGAATTGTAAAGAAAAACGAGATGAATGAAATTATAATAAGCAAGAAAAACGAAACAAATGTGCCAGGCATCTTTGCAGCAGGCGATGTAACAGATGTTCCAGGCAAGCAGATAATAGTAGCAGCAGGTGAGGGCGCAAAAGCAGCATTAGCTGCTGCTGAATATATACAAAGAAATTAATGCCTATGCTCATGCTCGACCGTATTTAATTCTCGTATAATTTTCTCATGGTCCTTTTGCAGCTCTTTAGGTATTGGCATTTTGTTCTTTGATAAGTAATTATATATAGCCTCATGCAAAGCATCAGCTGCTAAGTTCGAGCAATGCATCTTTATAGGCGGCAATCCACCAAGCTCACTTGCCACATCATTCCTGCCGATCTTCATCGCATCGTTAAGCGTTTTTCCCTTTGCTAAATCAGTTATCATGCTTGAAGTCGCGATAGCAGAAGCACAGCCAAAGGTCTCGAATTTTATGTCTTTAATGCGGTCTTTCTGGACCTTGATATAAATATGCATTATATCACCACACACAACGTTACCGACCTTGCCTACACCGTCTGCATTTTCTATTCGCCCCATATTATGCGGATTGCGAAACAAAGCCATCAACTTTTTTGAGTACAGCGTCATTACAAATCATCCTCTGTTATAACCTTTATTCCATTTTTCTTTAGCAATGAAGCAGTAATGCCATCGCCATCAATTAATCTGCCAGTGAATGTTCCATCATACATCTTGCCGCAGCCGCATGAAGGGCTTCTTGCCTTAAGAATCGCTTCTTTGATATTAAACTTTTTTGCTATCTTCAAAACCTCTTCAGCACCCTTTATGAAACCAGCAGTTACATCCTTCCCTGATTTTGTATACACGCGACCGCCTCTCTGTTCAGTCTGCTCCCTTGGCGTTGCAAATCCTGTTAGCTGCTCAGGACATACAGGCAAAAGCTCATCTTTTCTGAACATCTCAAGTAATTTCTCATTTCTCTTGTTTCCACCATTATACCTACAGTTTATGCCAACCAGGCAGGCTGATACGAGTTTCATAATAATAAACTATGGTGTTGCCGCGCAGGCATTATTCGCGCATGGTGGATTGAAATAGAATTGTATGCCAACAAAAATCAGGTATATAGATAATATTGTAAATGCTACACCTATTACAGTAAACGTTAATTTGAAATTCCTCTCGCTGTGGAAGAAACGTCCAAGCCCTGGCATATGATGGCTTGTCAGCCACATCGAAAACGCAAGCCGCATTCTGTTATCGAACGATGCAGCGCATTTTCTTCTCATAAGCTTGTCTATGAAGCACCTCCAGCCATCCTTGATATATACCCTATATCTAGGAACAAATATGCTGGCTACTCCGAAGTAGATAAGTAAGACCAGGCACGGAATGCAAAATAATACCATTT
>CAIKBN010000148.1 GCA_903825675.1 uncultured archaeon | reverse complement strand
TGATGAAGATAGACAATGGTGAACGATGGGGTTATAGATGGTCATCAGCCTATCTAAACCAACGCAAATAGAGCCAAAAATCCTACCCCTTTATATACTACCTCGACTATATATTATATCTGTTCCTAATGTAATTTTCTCGTAATTGGCCGGTGATTTATTGCCACGAAAGAAAAGCAAATATAAAAAGCAGTATATTGAAGTGTGGAAATGCAAAGGCTGTGATTTTGAGTGGAGTTATAAAACCATGAAATGCCCTCTCTGCTCATCCTTTGAAACAATAAAAATTATCTGATTATTTTTTCTTTTTTTGAATTCTTTTAGAAATTATTAGAAGAAGAATTCAAAAAGAAATCGACAAAAAGAGCAACGATTTCATTTTTAAGAACATTTGAAATTATCACTTTGTTCTTGAAAGAAATCGACAAAAAGAGCAACGATTTCATTTAAATTTTTTTAATTGATGTATTTATTATGAAGAACCATACAAAAACCAAAAGAATGGAAAAAAGACCTTACAGAAACGTGTCTTACATCCTGGTGTTTGTCATGGGCTTTCTTTTTGCATCGCTTGCCTATGAAATTAATTTTGCAGGCAATGCAAAGCAGCTGAAGCTCATAGAAACAACAAAAATAGTATACGCAACCTCCAATATGGTTGCTGTGAGCAGCCAGGACAATGCCGGCCTTATAGGAAAAGTCACTGCAGAAATCAGGCCAGGCGGTGAAGGTCGGGTCCTGATCAACACTAATCCGTTTCTGGAGCCAGATACCCAGCAGTCAGCAGAAACCGCCACCAAAGTAGCAGAGTCGTACACAGGCAAAAGCCTCGGTGACAGGGATATTATTTTATCTTTTAATATAACAGGCGAGGTCCTTGGCGGCCCTTCAGCAGGCGCAGCCATGACAACAGCAGTTATAGCTGCTATTGAAGGAAAAACCGTCCGCAGCAATGCAGTAATCACAGGAACCATAAACAACGACAGTACTATCGGACCCATAGGCGGCATCTTGGAAAAAGCTGCTGCAGCTGCTGAAAACAACATGACCTTATTCCTGATACCAAAAGGCCAAGGCAAACTTCAGTACTACGAACAGAAAGTTCAGGAACAAAAAATCGGCCGCTTTGTGTATCAGAGAATCTATTACGTGCCAAAAACCATCGATGTGAACAACTATACCATGACCCAGTGGAACATGCCGACAAAAGAAGTTGTAGCCATCAGCGACGTTGTTGGGTATATGATTGAATGAATCAGGATTTCGTTTAAATACTTATCCTTTATACATCGTTTACCCCTTTGTCATAAAAGATGAATTACGTGGCAAATGCAGTTTGTAGTAGCACATGCTACAACAATGTTTGAAATCCCGGCAGGGTTATATCATTACAATGGATAGTCAAACATACCTTAATAGGTGGGTTGAAATGAAAAAGGCATTAACTTATACGATTATTGCAGGGAATATGGACTGTACAAATAAGTGTCCTATTTGCATTTCTAGAATGACGCCCAATCAAGGCATCGGTTACGAAAAGCCAAGTGTTGATTGGGAAACCTTCGAAAAAGCAACCCAGATTGCCACAAATCATGGCGCAGAAAATGTGTTAATTACCGGAAAGGGTGAACCTACGCTATTTCCCGATCAGATTACACAATATCTGATGCTTCTTAGGGGCAAGCCCTTTGACAAAAGAGAGCTCCAGACCAACGGATATCTTTTAGCAAATGGAGGAAAATATTACGACAACAAAATTGACGAGTGGAAATACTTTGGATTAGATTTTGTAGCTGTTTCCATCTACCATTATGACGATGCAAAAAATAAAGCAATGTCTAGACCAAAAAGCGGGGATTACTATGAGCTGCCAAAGCTTATTGAAAAACTTAGCTCAAAAGGCCTGAGAACAAGGCTCTCATGTGTCATGTTGAAGAATTACGTTGATAGCGTTGAAGAAGCCAAAAATCTAATGAGCTTTGCTAAGAAGCATGGTGTTCATCAGTTAACCCTAAGAAGGGCTGATGTGCCTCATGATTCTATGGACAAGGAAATTGCACGCTTCATAACTGAAAACAGGATAGATTTTGACAGTGATGCATACAAGGATCTTGCCAGATATTTGGAAAAAAATGGAGCCTTGTGTGATACACTTCCTCATGGAGCGGGTGTTTACGAAATCAAACCATATAAACAGAACGTCTGCATCTCAACAGGCCTGACCAATTATGCAGGAGAAAAAGAAATAAGGCAGCTTATATTCTTCCCAGAAGGCATTCTTACAACAAGCTGGGAAAACATACACGGAGGCAGGATACTATGACAGAGCTAAAGGCGATGAAAGCAGTTTACTGCTATTTTTTCCCTGAAGTAAGGCCATTGCTTCGTGAAGTACCGCATGCAATACCAGGCAGCATGTATTTGGTTACAACACCTGCTGAAGAAGTCTATAAAAGCCTTGAGCAGCTGTTCAGTCCGCCTCTTGAAATACCAGCTACGCCAGAAGGCTATGTTAACATGGATGAGATTCATGTTCCTATAACCAAGAGAATAGTAAGTGCATACCTGCCTCTGGTTCCAAACCTAGGAGACTTTAAATATAATTATCCAACCTCCGGCTCTAGCGAGGGTATTCGTGAAGTCTTGAAAAAAATCCAGACAGATGGAACCAAAGCTATAAATGTTCTTGACGGCGAGTACGAGGGCTACAGCGAATATGCAAAAGCATATGGGATAGGCGTAAATTCCATCGAACCTGATGAAACAGACCTTCGTAAACTTCAATCTGGAGTCTGGTTCATATCAAACCCATCTGCACGAGATGGGAATATAATACCTAATGATTTAATAAGAAATCTTTGCGACGCTGGTCACAGGGTAGTTCTGGATTTGGCATATGTTGGTGCAACCAGGCCGTATGAGTTCGATGTGAGCCATGAGAACATTCCAGCTGTTGTTATGTCTTTCAGCAAACCTTATGGTGTCTTTCGTTTTAGAGCCGGAGGTTTTGCTTTCAGCAGGGATGAGATACCTGCACTGTATGGAAACAAATGGTTTAAGGATACAGAACGCCTTTTTGATGCCCTTAAGATTGCTGAAAATCTGGGCCCCAGAAAAGATGGTTCTACACCTCTCTTTGAAAAATACAGGAATGTTCAGGAAGAAATTGTGAAGGAATTAAATAAAGAATTTGGCTTAGGCATGCGATTAAGCGATTCTTTTCTCTTAGGCCATTTGACCAGAGAGGATGCAGAAAAGCTCAGCCATGAACAGCTTGAACTGGTAAAACCCTTCAGGCGAGGCAGCGGCTACAGGTTTTGTTTGACACCATATTTCGAAGAAAGAGAACGTGGAGGTAGATTTTAATGGCAAAATTAATAATCGAAGATTTGGTAGATTGGGGGAAATCCTTTACTGATAGCAATGGAAATTTCTATTGTGGAACTACTGATGAACAAAAACAAACTGCAATAAGAGTAGCAAAGGATTCTGATTTATGGATATATCTTGTCGATATTCATACCAGAGGTAGCTCTGAATTTAAAGCAAATGGCGGTTTGTATCCTGCCCACAACCTGATAAAGAAGGACTGGTATGACTTAGAAAAATTAGGGGTTGGGAAAGGAAAGACAGTTTCTCCAGAGCTTACCGATACTTTCAACGAACTCGTAAATGATCTTCCATCAGGCCTGATAGTACCAAGACATGTCTTTTTTCAGGATTATGACGGAGAAGCTGAGAAAAAACCCGCTTTTTCATACAAGGACGTCGAGGATACGTTTGGGGTGAAGAAACTGAATTCTGAGAGTTTTCTAGACGGCGACATAAAATATGTAATTAATGCAAAACACATGTTCAACGGCTCAGCCATACAATCAACAGAATGGATGGGCTATGTTAAGGGAGCACCGACAATGGAGATGAATGCATTCACCCTGCTTAAGCAAAAATATGGTAAAGGAAAGGATCTGATTATAAACCATACTGGTGTAGTGATGGGTATATGCATTTATCAGACAGCAAGCGGTGTAAAACAGATCTTTCCTGATGCAGAAGTCAACATAATCGCAGACGGTGCAACGCATCTGATTGTTCCTGCGCTTGGTTTTGGTGAAGAAGATACTGCAGACCTTGCAATCAAAAAGATGTGCAAACAGATTGGTATAAACTACATAACCAGCAAGGAATACCTAGACAGGCGATAATATGGGTTATGAAGATGTTAAACAGGAGATCGTATATTTTATCAGAGATAAGGTCCATAGTTCTGGTGCTGCAGGAGCATGCCTTGGATTAAGCGGTGGCTTAGATTCTGCTGTTGTTGCCTACCTTGCTATTGACGCAATTGGCAATGAAAGGGTTTATTGTCGTATAATGCCTTATCATGAAAATGGGACTACATCAGATGCAATCAAACTGGCAGAAATTCTGAAAATAAATTACGAAGTAAATAACATAAGAGATATTGTTGAGAGTTTTGAGCGTGTTGGCAACTTCAAAGAGGAACTGACCAAACAAAACTTGATGGCAAGGACAAGAATGTCTCTTCTTTACGGTCTTGCTAATGAGAAAAAGCTTCTAGTACTAGGTACAACCAATAGGTCTGAATTAATGACAGGATATTTTACAAAGCATGGTGATGCAGGAGCTGATTTTGAGCCAATAGCTGATTTATATAAAACAGAAGTCTGGGAACTTGCAAAATACATCGGAATTCCGCAAAAAATAATAGACAAGAAGCCTAGTGCTGATCTATTCCCTGGCCAAACTGATGAAGCTGATTTTGGAATGAATTATCAAACCCTTGATAGAATACTAAAAGGAGATACAAAAGGCATAGATCCGGCATATACAGAAAGAGTTGAAAAAATGATCATCGATTCAAAGCACAAAAGAGAAATGCCGCCAATGCCGTCATTGAGGCATTTAATAGAAAGATAAAGTGTTATGAAAATGAAATTTAGAGAAATTTATGAAGAATTTCCTTTCAAAAGAGTAGTTGATAAGGTGTTTCTAGAATGAGAAAAGTTATTATCGATACAGACATTGGAACAGACGTTGATGATGCACTCGCCTTGCTTTACGCGTTAAAGTCACCAGAGCTCGATCTAAAGGCAGTAACAACCGTACACGGCAATACGGAAATAAGGGGAAAAATCGCCAAAAGGCTTTGTCAGATGATCAGACCTGAATCCATCATACCTGTTGTTGCAGGCCATGAAAAGCCCTTGAAATCTGAAATGATTTATTGGTTCGATTTTGTGGGCGAGGGAGCTGGAATTGAAGGCATAACCTTAGAAAAAACAGACATTGATAAATTTCTTAGTAGTATCTTGAACAAGAATGAAGGTCTAGACATCATCGCTATAGCCCCTTATACCAATATCGCAAGACTTTTTCAGGCATTTCCGGATGCAAAGAATCATATAAATAGGATATATCTTATGAACAGGGGAAAAGAAAAAGATGGTAAATTTTTATTTAACAAGGATGCGCATAATACAAAAGCAGACCCGGATGCTGCATCCATTGTTTTCAATTCAGGCGTGCCTATTACGCTGATAACAACTGAACTAAGCAAGCAAACCTACCTCACTATGAAAGATTTTGAAGCCATGCTTAAACGGGGCGAGCCGTGGTCAGAACTTGTATACCAGAATGCCCTGAACTGGCTAAGAAACAGCAGATATCATGTTTCTTATCTATATGACCCGTTGACAGTTGCTGTTGCCGAAAATCCCGCTATAGTCTCGACTGAAAGATACGGAAATATCGAGGTTGCCACAGGATTAAAAATTGATTTTAAAGATCAATTTCTGAGGAGAATCGGAGGCTATGAAAAATGACATACAAAAAAGCAAAAAGAGGTATCTTTGTCGGAAGGTTCCAGCCCTTTCATTTAGGCCACCTTAGCGTTGTCAGGGAAATGTACAATGACAATGATATAGAAGAAATAATTATAGGCATAGGATCATCGCAATTCAGCCACACTTTTTATAATCCATTCACAGCAGAAGAAAAGGAGCAGATGATAAGAAGAAGCCTGGATATAAAAAAACCCTATCA
>CAIKBN010000147.1 GCA_903825675.1 uncultured archaeon | reverse complement strand
GCTCTACAGTAATGCCGAAACTTCGATCACCTTTTTGCAATTTTTTTTGTATAGCATTGTATTGCGGCTCCAGAATGCCCTTAATCCTTTCTGACATTATTTTTCCGGTATTAATTGCAACACCTCCCCTAAGCGACTCTTCGGTATAGCCTTTACCGCCATTTTTAGCTACGCTTTCTGCCAGATTTGGATAAGCCACACTCTCGGGAATTTGATCAAACAACGGCTCTGCCCATACGCCTACTCCTTTGGAATTTACCTGGTATTCAAGTTTTATTGTCGGTGCTTGCGAGACAAGAATATCATATGTTTTTTTCAGATCACAAGAACTTATTTTGCCATCAGAACCAGAACCAAATGCAGTTACAGCTAAACCGTCATCAAAATATATATCTAATATATCTGATTTTTCTGTATCAGCCTCTCTATACAAGGCTAGTACACTAATAGGTCTTCCAAAAAAACCCTCTAACAGCTTTTTGTCATCCTCTTCAATTCTCTTAACATTAGAATGGCCACTAATAAATTGAACTGCGTCTGATTCGTACATTTTTTTAGTTGCTTCATGTATTTCAGGCGTAGAGTACTCCAAAACCTGTAGATCATAGCCACCCATATCCCCAGCTGAGGATAATAGCATACCATAAGCCATATTTGCTCCTTTCAAAAGATCCCCAAGAGTATTCATAGATGACCACGTGGGATATTAAGCCGTTGCCACTATTTAAGCTTTTCTATTATTTACTACATATTAGTGACAACACTATGCTATTACTATTTTCGCCTTCTATTAAGAACAAAAGCCATCACTAAAGCAAGAACAACTATAACCAAAATTAGCCATTTTATGTCTGTATTAACTGCAACACCGCCATTCCAGTCGTACATGAACGTCTTAGCAAAGTAATCTGCTGCATTGCCAGTTATAACCACACCAGCCTCGCGGTTGTTGCGCGGTGAATTCTCATTCCAGTTAATACTCGAAACAAAAACAGCCTCATCATCAACAATAACGCCCTTGACGTGCAGTTCGTTTACACCAATTGCCTGCATATCAGCTAACCTTGCCTCTAAGCTTAGGTTTTCATCCCTAGCAATACCGTTTATGTAATCAGCTGTGTTCAGATTGCTGTTTTTATCAGCTTCCTCTAGATGATACCATGTGTTATCCAGTAATATTTTGACATCCACGCCCTCTCTTGCCTTGTCTATAACAGCCTCCAAAAACAGATTAGGCTTATTGTTATCCCAGTAGCGGTAGATATAGAATTGTTCTATATAGATAGCCTTTTTTGATGAGTTTATTAAATCCAGAACAGCTGGTGCAGCATCAGGCGCAAATATCATTTTTATTTTCTGATCCTTATAGTTTTTTATCTCAAAAATATTCTGACAAATACTTTTTTCATTATAATCAATAGTGTAATTATCCAGACCACAGGAAAATCGCACAGAGTCCTGCAGATCTTTGTCAAAAATATAAGAGAATTCCCTTGCAGTCGTGCTGTCATTAACTATAGCTCCCCAGCCGCGGCTGCCCTTGCAATCCCCAAAGCCGCTGGAACCGAAGTTTTCAGTTGTTACTAAAACTGCGCTGCCTTTAACCATGTATTTTGCATGCATAAAGCGTGCTGAGCCGTTGTAAAGATAAACAGCAATGCCATTTTTCTCTAGCTCGCAAAGTATCTCTTTATCTTGCAAGCCTCCAACAGGGCTTGCTTCCACTAAAAGCGTAATATTTGCATCTAATTTTATCAATTCTTTTGCAATATTTGCTGAATCAAAGGTGTAGCTGGCTATCTTTAGTTCTTTTGCACCATCCAGAAAACCCGTCAGCGCATCATAGCTTCTGTCAGGGCTCAGAAATGCTGTTATATCAGCAGCAGATGCAATGCCAGAAAGCACAACAATCGCAACCAAAAGCAGTTTTCGCATAGAATCATTAAGAAACCAGTTTTTTAATAGCCCATAGGCCATTGAATCTTATCGCCTCTATATTTTACACCATTTATGTAATGCATGTATAATTTCCCGTATGCAGTAGCTTCTAAATGTCTCACAGCCTCTCTGCAGATTCCCTGTTCTCTAACTATTCTTTTCTTTATAATACCTACTCCCACTTTTTCTAAGGTTTCACGCTCAATCCCGTGAAAAGGTATCCTGTATTTAAGCACAGTATGCTCTCTGTCGCTTATAATGCCCCTGTAAAAGGCATCCTCTGCCATCCTCTCTATTTCACCGCGAGGATTATTAGTGCCGCATTTGCAGATTTCGTCATATAGCCTACCTAAAAGACCTGTAGGCCTCTCTTTTGCTAGCTCTTCCAAAAGTTTTGGCTTAAAATAACGGAACAGATTAAGCTGAATACCCCTAGTAATACTTAGCCCTGTCTCTTCTTCCTAATCTTCATGAGACTCAGTTAGCTGATCCAGATATGCCTTAATTTCGTTGTCTATAATATTCAGCCTTAGTTGTTCTGCCATAATAACCACGCCATAATGTAATCTAAATATAGCCAAATTTCTTATCGTATTTATCATCGAAATCTTTATATATAAATGTTACTTATAAGTAGTAACTTATTGGGGTGTGAAATATGTACGTGATGCAACCTTTCTCTGTAAAAAATCTTAAAAAAGGAGACTTCAAACTGGTATATGGTGATAATGGTTACTGCAAGCGTCCTAAGAATAAGAGTGACGAGTGCCCTTTAGAAAGAAAAACAGAAATAATTTATGTTCATAAAAGACCAGAAGACGAATTCTTGCTTGAATATATAAAATCTATGCCTGGTTCTGTCGACAATAGAAGGAAAACCGAGATAATAGAAATAGGTTCTGATGGTTATCCAAAAGGTAAGATATCAGAGGATGCGTGCATGGCACTATTCGGCTGTCGTTATCCTGTAGTGCCATTTGCAGCATATAAGGCAGGCACGAGCAATACCCTTAACAGACAATATCTGGCTCTTGTTTTTGATGAGGTTGATGATGGTAGAGCAATAGGTTTAAAATCTAACTGGAATGCTGGCGAATCTTAAGAGGGCGCACAAAGACGTACAAGTGGCGATCGAATAATCAGTATTGGATAAATGGGGTGTGATTATGCCTGAATATAAAAAATTCTTAGGGAATTCGGTAAATTTTGCTAAAGAGCACGCCGGAGATATTCTGAGATATGCAGCTATACCTTTGGGTGCTGTAAGTGGTTATATGGCATTGCATAGCACAGGTGATGCTGTTGCTGCAGAAAAGGCTATGTGGGAGGCTGCTTACATTTTTGCAGCAGGCGAGTTATTGAATTATTATAAATTTATAAGATCTTCTGAAGGCAATGTGTTTAATCATCTCGGAAAAATCGTATCATTTGCTGCTCCATTTGTAGCTGCAGTATTCCTTAAAGATAATTCCTTTAACCCAGCATTAACTCTGGGCATGATACCTGCATGGGGTGCTGGAAAGGGTGTTGAAAAGCTTGGAGACGCAGTAGAAACCGGGAAAATAGAGAAGGATTATCTTACCTCTGGCAGGAACGCAATGCTTGAAAATATTAACAAATTATCAGATAATCAGCTTGCAAAATACCTTGCCATCTTAAGAAAAAAATAATCGGGGTGTTGGTCATATGAAAAAGAACATATATACGAATATCCATTATTGTGGAGACGGCTTCAAAAGCAGAATAGTCAGCTCGCATGGCATGAAGTTCTGCGGCTTTTGCGGCCATGAATTCAGGGAAGAATAACTTTTGCGATTATTCTTAAAAAAATGAAAGTGTTACGAAGAACCGCGTTATACAGGCATTTAGGCAGCGAAAAATAGGCCTAAATAATAACTACTGCACAGTAACGAAATCCTTAAATATAGTCAAAAGCGTAGTAGCTACTTATGTGTGGTAAATATGACAGGTGACGGATTTTTAGCTTGTAAGGGCTTGCTTGACAAATTCATAGATACCTTTGGCGCTGAATACAAGGTCTTGGGAACAGGCGAATATAAAATAGACCCAGCTATCTTTGCTTCCAAAAGCACTGGTGGTACATACAGGCCTCTGACAGAAAGGGAAAAAACAATTAGCCTTTATGATTTCTACAGAGATATGGGAATTGAAATAGAAGAGGTTCCTTATCTTCTTGATGGCAAATGGCCAGGCAGATGGACTGCTTATAAGACATCTGATGGAAGAAC
Organism: uncultured archaeon; assembly: GCA_903825675.1. GTDB lineage: Archaea > Aenigmatarchaeota > Aenigmatarchaeia > GW2011-AR5 > GW2011-AR5 > CAIKBN01. The sequence goes on along the minus strand of CAIKBN010000147.1, from coordinate 2,695 downwards.
ACGAAACAACATAAAAGTTCACAAATACGAGCCAGAAGCAAGGAAAAGAGCCATCACTGAACATGAGTTCCTTGAAGCAGTTTATAGAGGCTTAGCACCGCATAGCAAAATACAGCCAGAAACCATAAGGAGATTAAGCGCCCGTGGCGACGAAAAAGCAGCCAGAATAGCTGAGATCGATGGTTATAACATGCTTGAAAAAACCGGCTTTAATGCAAACTATGGAATTAGCGAATCTGAGTGGTATCCTGTATTATGGTTAAAGAAGAAGTTGGATGCTGGAAAAGACAGACTTGATAAATCAATAGGTTATCGTGCTATTCTAAACACGTTGTTTGGAATAGGTGATGGTACAGCAATATATAAAACATATAAAGCCCGGGAAGAAGAAGCTAAAGCCAAAGCTGCCGGCAAGCCTGCACCAGAGAAAACTAAATAAGCATAAATTGGGGTGTGAATTATGAAAAAGAATATCTATACCAACATACATTACTGCGGAGACGGCTTCAAAGGCCGCATAATTAGTTCGCATGGCATGAAGTTCTGCGGTTTCTGCGGTCATGAATTCAGGGAAGAATAGCGCTAAAGCTTTTTATTTAACCAAGCTGTAATATTAGATATGGCTGATTTTGACATAGGAACTTTATTATTCAGGGATATCCTGAGGGTTACATTCACAAGCTCAGGCAACCCTATAAATGACCTGGTCATGTACTTCTTTATTCCGACAGTTTTCATGATATTATTCGTAGTTATAATAACAGGCAAGTTGCCATATCTTCAGAACAGCCCTAAGATGAGGCTTCTTTTTGCAATTGCTGTTTATTTATACATTATATTTGGCGGCTATTTCCAGTTCTTTGTTTCATTGTCAGGGCCTGTGCTCATGATACTCATATTTTTCCTAGGCATCCTGTTCTTCATAGGCGGTCATTTTGGCGGTAAAAAAAACTCGACAGGCAGTACAACACAAAAAAGCGCAGATTATGCAGCTTTTGCAACCAGTAGGACTGACGGTGAGATACTACATCAATACGAACTACTTTCACAAAATTACGCAACTGCTTTAAGAGAATACGAGGAACTAAAAAGAGATAGTAAAGATAATCCCGCCCTGGATAGATTATTAGCAGTTCAAAAAGAAACTATGAGTAGTACAAAAAACGAACTGATTAAGATTGAAGTCGAGATTCAAAAAATGAAACTCGGCGGTGGATTTGAAAATAATCTTAGACAGATTAAACACAGGTACGGAATAAAGTAAATCGTGATTTCTTATGTTCGAAAGCGAGTTCCTTACAACAGTCTCATCTTTTCTCTTTGTGTTTGCTATAATATACGCCATATTTGTGTATAGCAAACTATTCTCAGAATCAAGGAATGCAGCTGTGCTTATCTCCCTGGTTATTGCCTTCTTTGCAGTTGCATACTCGCCTTTTGTTGAGTATATGCAGAATTACATGCCAATAGCTGCATTATTGCTTGTTATAGTCTTCTTTGCTGTGCTTGTCAAAAAATTATTTTTTGAGGGAAAGGAAGGAGGCCAGAAGGCAGAAAAGGATGCAGTGCCAGCAATGGTTGTGCTTGCTGTTCTGCTTATTGTGTTAGGCCTGTTATGGAGCAAGCTTGCCCTAAGCCTGCCTGGCATATCATCCGAGAGTCTTCTATGGATTATAGGAATATTTGTTATAATATTGATTTTCATAGCAGCTTACAAGCATCCAGAAAAAGAAAAATAAATATATAAGCATGGAGTGACAAATAGAATAGGAGGTAAACAAATGGCAGATCCATTTACAGAAATGATGAGTCAACTAGCAAATATGGGATTCTTTACCTTTCTCCTTCCGTGGCTGTTCACCTTTGCAATAGTCTACGGACTATTAGCCAAAGTAGGCCTATTCGGAGGCAGTAATAACAGGATATCAGCACTGATAGGGATAATAGCTGCATTCTTCATAACACCATATGCAGGTCCTTGGTTAGCAGCATATTTCACGTCTATCTTTGGCGGCTCAGCAATCATACTAGCAGGAATATTGACCATAGTATTGTTTGCAGCCATGATAGGAATAGAGCCTAAGGCAATCGGAGCAAAGAAATATGGAATACCTATTATCGCAATAATAGGCATAGTCCTGTTCTTCTTTGCAATAGGCGGTGACCTGGGTGCTTTCGGAGGAACAACCATCGGCAGCAACACAATTGTAACAATAATATTCATAGTAATCCTGTTAGCAGCAATATGGCTAGTAATCAAGGGCGGAGAAGGCGAAACTAAGAAGACGACACAACCAGGACAACAAAAAACACCTGAATAAACAACAACACAAGTGATCCCAGATGAATCCTTTTGAAATGCTAGTTGCGAATTTGAACCAGATGGGCTTTTTTGGTTTTTTATTACCATGGTTATTAATGTTTGCAGTAACCTATGGCCTGCTCCTGAAGAGCAAGGCCCTGGGTGAAGACCATAAAATAATAGGCGTTGTCTCACTTGTTACAGCTTTCTTTGTAGTCGGCTTCGGTGGCATAGCCCTAGGCAATTTCTTCCAGAATATATTCGGAATAGCATCCATGCTCATAGCTGGCATTCTTGTAATCGTACTTTTCGTCTCCATGGCAGGCGGAAATATAACCAAATTTATGGAAGGCAAGAGCATAATAGCCCTGATAATTGTTATTGGAATAATTG
>CAIKBN010000146.1 GCA_903825675.1 uncultured archaeon | reverse complement strand
TCCTTTTCTTTCCTTTCCTTTACCATCTTTTTAATCTTCTTTTCCATTTCCTTTTTCTTGCTATTGGATCTTGCTTTTATGGGGTATGTTATGACCTTTGCTGATTTTTCAGCAACGCCTAAAACCGCATAGATCACTTTTCCCATAAGGTAAATGAAGTATAAGCTAAGGCCTAGTATAACAAACAATAGTATTGTATTTATGTCTGTTGGTATGCTGAAGCCAAACACAATATTCATAACAAAGGGAAAGACTGCTGATATAATTCCTGTGCCTATGGCACTTATTATGGTTTTGATAATTTTTTTAGTTATAATAATGAATATTACGAATATTGTTAGTATTATTACGATGCTTAGTTGCGTTGTTTCTATTCCAGCTATAAGTTCTGTCATTATTTTACCCCCAGAACTGTTCTAACAGCTGAATATACCATAGCAGAGCCAAGGGAGAAATACGCAAGCACCCTAAAGAGATAATCTATGTTACCAGGGCTCTTTTCTGCAAGGCCAAGCAGCTTTTCACCGACTGCTCGTTTAGGCCAGCTGTAATTCCTGTTCATATATCTTATTACATATGCATAGGATAGTTTCAGCCTTTTGATTGACCATTCCATTATAATCTTGGATGGTGTATAGATTTCGATTGTGTTTGTCTTACCATTTTTTATTGCCTTCAGAATGCTGTCTATATCATTATCAGCTTGAATAGATGTTACACCATGCCCTAGCATAGAGATGCAATGTGCATCAGAGCCTGCTGTGACAGGCTTATTATATTTTTTTGCGAACCTATGGCATTTCCAGTTGGTTATTCGCTCAAGATTTATAGAATTAAAGACTTCTAGTGCATCGCACTTTATTGCCAGAGTTCCTGCCCCTTTTCTTCTTATATCAAATGGATGAGCTGCTACTGATATACCGCCTTGCTTCATTATTCTATCCAGGGTTTCGTCTAAGCTTAGCCTAGGTGGTATTTCTTCTTCTATTCCCAGGGCGAGGACATGGCCTGCTTTTGTGCTGATCTCTTCACCAGGTATTACAACTATTCCATATTTTTTGGACAGTCTTTTCAACCCATGGCATCCTTTGGTTGTATTGTGATCTGTTATTGCTATTGCACCCATGCCAATTTTTTTGGCGTGCCTTACCATCTGCTCTGTTGTATTAAGGCCTTCGTATAGTATTTTAGTCCCTCTGCTATGAGTTGTGTGACAATGCAGTTCTGCAAGCATATGAATCAATCCCGTAGGAAGGGCTTCACCATCCCTTACTTAGACATATTATTTGCTACTTTATTAAAACTGCAAGGTATTAAATTTAAGCTTATCTCGCGTGCAGCTCCACAATATCGTTATCCCTTAGCACATAATCCAGGCCTGCCTGCATCATGCGCTTTTTGCTGCCTTCTGTTCTCCACAGCCTTGCAAATCTGAAATTCTGGACAAAGTCCTTGTGAATCTTATTTGCAAAATCCTTTATAGTTGAACCGACAGGCAGGGCCATGGGCGTTTCAGTCTTTCTTGTATAAACTACTATCAAACCAAGGGATTGCCATATCTTTTCCTTTATATAATTTGCATTTTCTTCCCATGGATTTACGACAATGCTTTTGGTTCTTACGAAACTATCCTTCAATAATTCAATTAATTGCTTTTTTTCATGTTCGTTTCTTATAACAAGAACAACTGCCTCAGCGCTCCTTGCTATGCTCATGTATTCTGCATTAAAGGTTGATGGTATTTCCACTAACTGAACTTTAACGCCTTTATAATCCATCATGCCTATCTCAGGCTTTTTTGTTGTATAAGGATATTCTGCAATAGCAGGCCTTGCATCTGTTAACTTGGTTAGTAGCGTGGATTTACCGCTGTTGGTAAATCCAAGCAGGCAGACCTGGGCTTCTCCTTCTTTTTGTATGCCTACCTTATGAGCGCCTTTCTTGGTGCCCTCTTTTTTCAGCTTTGCAAGTCTTGCTTTTAGCTGGGCGTGTGCGTTTTCGCTGCCATGATGCTTTGGCAGAAGCCGAATCATTTCCTCAAGAGCAGCTATCTTCTCCTCCTTGCTCTTGGCTGACTGGAACTTCTCGTCTGCTTTGAAGTACTCTGCTGGAGCGTTAACTGGCATGATGATATATTAAGAAAAAATCCTTTTAAGATTAATTGCACATATAGTTGATATGGCAGTTGACATAAGCGGTCAATATATCGGTAAAAATATCAGAGAACTCAGAGCTAGCGGGGAAATAGAATATTTAATGAATAAACACGTAGCTATTGACATGCCGCCTGGCCAAAATCCAAATAATTACTCTGTTTTTGCTGTTAGCTCAAATCTTTTGGAGTTAGCAGATGTTATAAAATCTCAAAATCGTAGATTCCTTATATTGTCATTTTCTGATTTTGTTTTGTAATGGAAGATTTTAAGATTAAATTTTTACTTGGGTTTTGTTAAAGATTCGGCCTAAAATGCCTTTCATACAATACTGCAATATGGGCGCGTGAAAGAGCATCTGTTTTTAGATATATTTTACGTACATAATTCTTTACAGTATTATCAGATATAATCATTTCTTTGCCAATTTGTTTATTGCTGAGACCTTGAGCCACATACCCCATAACTTCTATCTCCCTTTTTGTCATAGTTTCACTGAACTCAGGTCTAAGGGTGAACATACTTGCAATATCTCTAATATTTTGAGTAATCTGTCTGGAATAATTATCTAACTCTTTCAATGCATCTGGGGTGTAGCCATTGTCACCCATAGAGTCAAGATAACCAAGCATCCCTATTGCTATTTCCTTTAAGTCATTTACCCTTTTTTTGTAGGCATCAACCATCTTTATCGTGTATAAGATAAAGGCTATCTTTAAAAATCTTATTTTTGATTTTTACAGAAAACCGATACTGCAAAGACAAGAAGTCAGAAAAAAATCCACAAAGAAACCACTGCTTTTAGGCAGTGGTAGCAAAGGGCATCTTATTTTTTTAATCCTGCTTCAATAATCATGAGTTCTTCCCAGGGGATTTTCTGCCTTGATATAATCTTGGTTTTGAAGTTGTTTGCTTTGAACAAAGTCAAGACTTCTTTTTCGCCGGTTAATGATGAAATAAGGAGAAGTATCTTGCCATTCTTCTTAAGATATTTTTTTACGTTCCTGATAAATTTAGTTATTACTGTCCTGCCTTTTTTACCCCCTGAGTAGGTTATGTCATTGTATAAATTGGTTTCAGTAGGCTGTCCATCTAGGTTTGCGTTTGGTTGCGCTGGAAGATATGGTGAATTGAAGACAATTAAGTCGAATTTGCCTTTTACTTTGCTGAATAAATCAGACTGGATGGCTTTTAATTTTATTTTGTTTATCTCTGCATTCTGAAGCGTGGTTTTGACTGCAAGCGAGCAGACATCCACAGCAGTGACTTCAGCGGCTTTGGCCATTATTATTGCCAGAAGCCCTGAGCCACAGCCGATGTCTAGTATACTGCCTTTCAGCTTTGTTTTCTCCAAAACATTGGCTAGAAGCAACGAATCCTCTCTTGGATAATAGACCTTATCCGGTACATAGAGAGTGATACCTTTATGGTAAAACATGAAATCCACTACACCCCTAATAACTGTAGGTTAGAAAGGTTTTTAGGCTTTAAATTAAGCTTATTCGCAAACAACACTATCGAAATTTCCAGGTGCTGATATTTTTACTATTTTACCAGAGCATGGCTCTGGTAGGGTGCATGTTGCAAGTTTGTCTGGGCCAAATGAACTGGTGTCCCAACTACACACGGTTTTTACAGCATCTACATAAACTGATAATTCATCAGTACTTATGTTATATGTGCCGACATTATGTATTGTTATTTCATTCTTAACTGTGTTGTCAATTGTTATCTGCTTTCCCATATTTGCAATCTGTGATTGAACTACATTTTCAAGCTGTGTTTGAACCAGTCCAGTACAAGTTGCTGTGTCTTTTTCATCTGTTATACCGTCTGAATTATAGGTTATTGTCACAATATAACTAAAGGCATCGCTTGGTTTTTTTGTAGTTGAAAAGCCAGTTCCTTTAAGAGTAACCATGCTACCTACACGAATTTCACTTTTAGAGATAGTTAATTCTTGGCCATTGACGTTAATCCCTGTTATTTCTACATCACGATTATCGTTCAATAAAACAATACTATATTCGGTTTCAGTAAGTTTTTGGTCCTGGAAGGCAAAGTATTGGAAACCTGAGCAACGGGATAATGTATAAACTGTTGGATTAAGCACCCCGAATGAATATAAAAATACGCCAATACCAAAAATTAAAACAAATACAATTACTATCAGCAATATTATTGCCAATAAAGCCCTTTTCATACTGATATTGTGAAGCACTGACAAACCCTTTATTTCCAGATACAGTGCCCATATGGAAATAAATAAACCAACCACAGGAACCCAGATAAAGAGATACGATGGCGTAGATGCATAGGCTACTGCTTTGTAAGTGTCAGAATAGCTGCCTTTGCCGCCCACGATTTTTACGAATATGTGCAAAATTCCTGCTCCTATGAAGCTTAACAACAGGGTTGCTAACCATAAGCCTAGTATTATGGCACCTAAGTAGACTAAAGACATGCCTGTAATAAAACCTGTAAACTGGTCTGCAGAAATGCCTGCAGAAGCGGTTAAAGAGCCTAGAAAGCTAAGCATTAAACCTAAAAATAGGAATAACAATATTGCAACTAAACTTACACCTATCAAAGATATTATAGCAAGATATACGAAAGCGCTTTTCAGACCCTGCTCAGCTTTTACTGCTTCAAAGAATTCAGATGGCGAGAAAAGTACTTTTTTTATTTTTTCAAAAAAGCCTAGGTTGTCATCCTCATTATAGGCCTTTCTTATTTCCTCAGGAGTCAATGGCATAATAATCTATGGTGCCTGCCTATTTTTATATACTTCTCATGACATCCTTTTTCTATGAAAGTCCTTCTTGACACGAACTTCTTATTAGTGCCTGTGCAATTCAAGGTCAATATATATGATGAGCTTGGCGATCATGAATTAATTACGCTTGAGAGTTGCATAAACGAACTGGAGAAAATAGCTGAAGGCAAGGGCAGGTATGCCCCAGTTGCTAAGATTGCACTGGACCTTATAGTGGAGAAAGGCATAAAAATTGTTGCCACAAAGGAAAAAATAACGGATTCAGCTATAATCAACTATGCGAAAAAGCATAACTGCATGGTTGCAACGAATGATAGGAAACTTATAAAAACCTTAAAAAGCAATAAAATTAAGATCATTCGGTTGAGACAAAGGAAATTTTTGACAGGAGATCGCTAATGTTATTAATCCCGATTATAGCAGGTGTAACTGCAATTGTTTTTGCTGTTTTTCTGATAATCTACGTGTTAAGGCAGGAAAAAGGAACAGAAAAAATGGAGAGCATTGCAGCAGCAATACGCGAGGGCTCAAGCGCTTACTTGAACAGGCAGTATAAAACAGTAACAATATTTGCTATTATAATATCTATTGCACTCGCAATTGCAATTAATATGCAAACGGCAATAACCTTTGTTGCAGGCGCATTCTGCTCAGCTCTTGCTGGATATATAGGAATGAACATCTCAGTAAGGGCAAATGTGAAAACTGCAAAGGCAGCAGGCAATGGACTAAATAATGCCTTAAATGTTGCATTTAGGGGCGGGGCAGTTACTGGCATGTTTGTTGTTGGGCTTGCACTAATTGGCGTAACGTCCTTTTACATGTTTTACAAAAATCCATTGCTGATTATTGGTTTTGGTTTTGGTGCATGTTTAATCAGTTTATTTGCAAGAATAGGCGGTGGCATTTATACTAAATCTGCGGATGTTGGCGCTGATTTAGTCGGCAAGGTAGAAGCAGGCATTCCAGAGGATGATCCAAGGAATCCTGCTGTTATTGCTGACAATGTCGGCGACAATGTCGGTGACTGCGCAGGCATGGGCGCAGACTTGTTCGAAACATATGCAGTAACAGCATTAGGTGCAATGTTGCTCGGTCATTTACTAATAGGCGAGGTAGGTGTTATATATCCGCTGCTGCTTGGTGCAGGTGCAATATTTGCGTCAATAATAGGCATATTTTTTGTCAGAATAGATAAAAGCGGAAGCATAATGCGTGCGCTTTACATGGGACTTATAGTAACAGCTATTATATCTGCAATTATATTCTATTTCATAACAGTATCGCTTCCGATTAGCATTGCAATGTTTTATTCTTCAATAGTTGGTATTGCTGTAGCAGTTTCATTATTTGCGATAACAGAGTATTATACAACTGCGAAATATTCGCCAGTAAAAGACATAGCGCTTGCATCAGAAACAGGGCCTGGAACAAATATAATTACTGGATTGGCTGTAGGAATGGTATCTACTGCTTTGCCTGCTCTGGTTATATGCGCAGGCATTCTTATCTCATTTTATTTTGCCGGCATTTATGGCATAGCAATAGCTGCAATGGCAATGGTATCGCTGACAGGAATTGTAATTTCCTTAGATTCATACGGCCCAATAACAGACAATGCTGGAGGCATAGCAGAGATGGCAGGCCTCAATAAGAAGACTAGAACGATTACTGATAAGTTGGATGCTGTTGGCAATACCACAAAGGCAGTTACCAAGGCCTTTGCAATAGGCTCAGCCGCATTAGCTGCGTTAACGCTTTTTGCAGCATATGTACAAGAAATAGATATAGCAAGAATTGCTTTTGGGATAAAAGAAAAACTGGTTTTTGACATAGGAGATCCGTTAGTATTAGTCGGTCTTATTGTCGGTGCATTAATACCATTTGTATTTGCCTCAAAATGCATGAGGGCAGTAGGCAAAACTGCTTTCAAGGTAGTTGAGGAAGTGAGGCGCCAGTTCAAGAAAGGCATACTAAAAGGAAAAGCTAAACCAGATTATGCAAAGTGCGTTGATATTGTTACAAAAGCTGCGCTTAGAGAGATGCGTGTTCCTGCGCTGCTTGCTGTTGTTTCGCCTCTAGCTGTTGGCTTTATTTTAGGTCCAGTAGCACTAGGTGGAATGCTCATTGGGTCTATAATAACAGGATTAATGGTGGCAATACAGATGACAACAGGCGGTGCAGCATGGGATAATGCGAAAAAATACATAGAATCAGGCAAGCTAGGTGGAAAAGGTTCTGAGACGCACAAGGCAGCTGTTGTAGGCGACACAGTAGGCGACCCTTACAAGGACACAGCAGGCCCTGCTATTAACCCGCTAATAAAAGTAATGAATACCATAGCTATAATATTCGCATCACTTATCGTCATGTATGCGCTTCTTTAAGGTTTTAAAAGATTA
>CAIKBN010000145.1 GCA_903825675.1 uncultured archaeon | reverse complement strand
ATAGAAAATCAAACAACAGAAATTGATGCAAAGAATGTTACAAACACAACTTTGGAAATATTAACTTTAAACAATGTAACAAATGCTTCTATTGACATAATAAAATATTATGGTAATCCAAAATCTCCTATATTTTTTGGTATTTTTGAGTTAAATAAATTCATAGAAATTGTAGCAAGTCCGGAACTTGAAGGCAACTTATCATGGGCAATAATAAAAATTTATTATAATCATGATGAGTTAAATGGTATAGATGAAAATTCATTAAGAATATATTATTATAATCAGACCTGTGGTAACTGGACGCCTTTTAATCCGCCTTATGGTGGCGTAAACACTACAGGAGACTATATTTGGGCAAACACGACTCATTTCAGCTATTACGGTTCTGGTGGTCTTTTAGCAGATGGTCAATCCTGTAATTCTAGTTCAGAATGTTCTTCAGGATATTGTGTCCATGACATATGTAGATCTTCATCAACATACTGTGGAGACAGTTTTTGTGATTCAGGAGAAACATGCTCTTTCTGTCCAACAGATTGTGGTGTATGCCCAACAACAACCACTACAACTCCAGGCGGTCAAACTGGCGGCGGAGGCGGTGGCGGAGCACCACCTACGACAACAACCACAACCATCCCTGCAAATGTAACTGCAACGACCATAAGAGCAACTACAACGACAACAGTACCAGGAGTAGCAGTTACAACAACTACAGCGCCTGGAGTAACAGGACCAACAGGCTTAGTGATTGCCTCGCCGACAAACCTCGTTATTGTTGGAATTTTCTTAGTAATACTTGTATTATTAGGATTTATGTACTGGAAGAAAATGTGGATATTTAGAAAGTAATTCTAAACACAATCTGTCCAAGTCCATAAATGCAAGATTTGCTTCAAATCCTTAAAAAATGGACTACCATAATTCACATAGCCTCTCCGGTGGCTCCTGTTATATATGTAAACTTAACATCCCAAAAAGCGAACAAAAGTAGATATAATACCTCGTTAAGTCCAATTCGGAAGCGGCACATATTTTAATCCTTAAAAATTTCGTCAAATTCTTTACCTTCTCGCCATAAACACGGATAATGTTCATGAAGCCAAGAAAGTTCTCTTCTAACAGCTTCTTTATTTCCACCTCTAAACACTGCATTGCGTATCACTTCGAAATGTCCATGATATGTTGATTCAGGATCATACATATCTATCCATTGAAGAGCTTCAGAATCATTTGTATATTTTATTCTCAATTCTGCATATCTTTGTCTACGACCTTCTGGAGGATTCATCCAAATATGATTTAATTCTCCGTGTTCTTCAGGTGTCAATCCCATGTTTCTGAGTTTAGGTGATAAATACTTAAGCCTTTTATACTTTAATTGGCGAGGACTTCATTTAGCCAGGAATGTTGTGCGAAATCATAGAATATATTATTTTGTGGCGGGCTCGGGAAAAAATAAAGAATTTTTGAAATGCATATCATACTCTTCCATAATCTTCTGTATGAATTTTCAAAGGCATAAAATACACTGGAAAGAGATGTTAAGAAAATAGTATAGACCCTGCGATTTAAACCTTAAATAAGACGGCTGGTTATCGGTGAAGTATTAACTTTTCTATATACCTTCTCCATGCATAAAGCTCTGCCACCAAATCTGAAGAAGATGCTTTACATATGTAATAATTTTTTGCATGCCATAATTCATGTATAAAGTCTCTATAAGCGGAACACGGTCTTGTTATTTCAGATTTTATTCTAATTCTAACACTTATTACATTGCCATTATCGTTTATGATAGGCTCGCAAAAACTGTTTCTATACATCCTATAGATGCCTTTGATAAAGGACTCGGGTATACCTAATCTCTGACATTCATAAGGCAGTATGGGCTTTAATTTTTTGTCTATAATCTCTTGACTGTCCATCTAATAGCCTCTATTTTCATTTTTTTACTTGCAGAACCTATAAAAGAAATCTTTTTAAACCTTACAGAAGCCCCAGGTAATCAGAAGTAAGCTTCATCATTCCTTAAACGTTATTTTGCTAAAAGGAAGTATCAGAATTTTATCTTTCTTACATTCTTTTAACATTATGTTATAAAATAGTTTTCTATTTTTTCATCAACTCATTCATCCTCTTCCTGATATCTGATAGAAAGGGTCTTTTGTTAGATATATCTGCATGCTTACCATTACCATAAAATCACTATAAATTTCATTAAGTTGATCCAACTGGGTAAATGCCAAGCATACGACCCTCTTCCGGAGGTGGCGATAAAAGAGCATAAACATCCCCACGTCTGTATCTTCTGTCGCCTCTGGGACCAATTCTGTAAGCCTTTATAATACCTTGTTCATTCCATCGCCTAAGGGTATTAGCATGAATACATAAAATACGGCATGCAGCTCCTGTTGGAATCATATCTTCTGAATTTCCATTCATACACATACCATAATAGAAATCCTTAAAAAGTTTGTTCAAAAACTTTCAGGTAGAAAGGGCTTTTGTTAGATATTTAATAATTAGACATAACAGCACAAAAATCGAACAAAAGCAGATGAAGCGCCTAGTTGTGAGAAATCATAGTTATATTATTTTGCGGCGGGCTCGGGTATTTAAATTTGTTATACATTTCATAGTTATGAATCAGCATCAAAGACCAACCGATTATGAAAAAGAAGTTACAGATCTTGATATGTCGATAATAATTCTTATGAATGGTAAAAAAATTAATGAGCACGGACTAGAAAAATATATCGAATCCCGTACAGTTTATGTTAGAAAACGCCCACCAGGAAGTTTTCTTTATTTAGGAGCAATTGATGAAGAGGGTATAAATGTATTAAATGCTTTCTATAAACATCTCCAAGATCAAAAATTAGTAAGAGCTAGAAATGATCTTAAAGCACATATTGGAAAACTTCATGTCAATGTAAAAGATTTCATGATGTTAGAACTACGCTAAACTGTGCCTCTCGCCCACCGCTTTTCCTGATCTCTGGCAGCTTCCTGTTATAGCTGTAAATGGATCTTCTCAAAGCCACCAATCCGTGAACGTTTTATTCATAATCCTCCGGTGGCTCTTAACGTTTTAAAAGTAATTGAACCTAATAAGTATTGAGGTAAGAACCATGACAGGATATGTTGGATCCATTGAAAAACAGACTTTAAAAAATAATTATTTTAGGCAGGTATTGTTTACCGGTAAGCATGCTCAGCTCGTGGTTATGTGTTTACAGCCTGGCGAAGAGATCGGCAACGAAGTTCATAATAATGTCGATCAGTTCTTTCGCATCGAGCAGGGTGAAGCAACCTTTATTTTTAATGGAAAGGAAAAGCATACAATAAAAGATGGTGATGCTGTAATAGTTCCAGCAGGCACATATCATAATGTAATAAATGCTTCGAAAAAGACACAGTTAAAGTTATACACTATATATTCTCCTCCTAACCATCCTGACAAGACTGTGCATAAGACAAAAGCTGAGGCCGAGAAGGCTGAAGCAGAAGAACATCGATAGCAGAATTAAAATATTTCTTATGACCAACAACTAGTTTATGTAATGGTTATTGTGAAACAAGTAAATAATCTCGATATTATAACTTGTTTCACATATAGCATAACAAGAACATAATATCCTGTTTATTTTTCTTGTTCTGCTATAATTTATACTTTCTTCTACATTTTATCCGCATGGAATATCCAGAAGGCTTCAAAGAACTTGTTGCACTTGCAAAGAAAAGCCCGATTCCTGTCATAAAGGGCAGGGGCATCTGGGACAGTTACTGCAGGGCAGCCATGATAGGAAAAAACCTCTCAGACGCTGAGATAATATTTATGGCAAGACTGCTCAGGAAATATCTTGATTATGACTATGTAATCAAGACAGATGGCGAAACATGGCATGATGCTGTAAAAAAATTCCTCAATGACCGCCTGACGCGAATAAAAGACGAGAACATACAGCTGGCCATCTCAGGCCTTCTGAAGGGGCTGTTCTACCTGACAGCCACGATAAAGGGAGGTGCCCGTTTCTTTGAAAAGAAAAAAATCTTCACTGAGCTGGATGAACTCACGAAAACAGACGACAAAACCTGGGATCTGGTGAAAGAGCTGGTAGAGGATGAAGATGTATCAGGCATAAGATACGCAAAGGCAATACTGTGGCTGCACTATACAGGCAGGGCAAGGGACCTGGCACCGCCAACAAGGCAGTTGAAGGGCTTTATCAATAGTGACCTAGGGCCCTACTACCAGTTTTATGATGACGATGAATATTTCATGGATAAGGCAAAAGAGATGGAAGGCGATTTCAGCGCCTGCCTAATGGACATCTATAGGGCAATATTCTTTTACAGGACCTTCAAATCCATACTCCCTCGTGGAAGCAAGTTCAAGCCAAAAAAACTCATGGAGTTCATAAAAAAGAAGAAACTCTCGATAAACAAACTGCAGGAGATGCTCTCTGATATAGATGAAAGAGAAAGTCTTTTTGAAGGTTTCTGCAAATTCATGGGATATTCTACATCCTTTTAACAAAACAAGCCCACAGATGTAAGATTTTTCCCTAACACCCTACGGTGTCGTGTTTTTACTTCTTAATGACAACAAAACTAAAGCTTTAAATAATTTTGGTTCATGGTATGTTGAAGGTGAAGAAAAATGTCAGTATTTAAGAAAATAGGAAAGGATACAGCATATAAGATAGCAGGTCTTGCCCTTGTAGGAGCTTTGACATTTGGCATGTTTGGTTGTGGAAACTCAAACAAAGAATCGCCTTATGCTTTTAGTGGAAAAATCGGCGATGAGACCGTAATCTATGATGACAACCCTAGGGAAAATACATGCATTCTTACTGTTCAACGACTAAATGGCGATACCCTTACTTTTGTTGATGTAAAAAGAGATAAAAACTTAGAATCTTTTACATTTAAAAAGATAGGTGATAGCGAAACATACGAAAGAAATGAAGTCGGTTCAAGCGTCGTTGTAGCAGCGGAAAAAGCGTTTAGAGATTATTTAGATCAAATAAAAGAAATAAAGGTTAAAAAAGGGTTGGATGCACTTAAAGGCTATTAAACCGCCGTAACATCATGGAATAATACTTCGGTGGCTTCAGGCTTTAAATAATCCGCTCATTTTTGAATTCTTTTTTTCAAAGAATTCGAAAAGACATACATAAAGATACTATGAACTTTAGTCCATAGTTGCATAGGGCATCTCATTTCAGCGTGTAGAAATCTTAAAATACTAGGAAAAACTATTGATTACCCATGTGCAATTTCGGCAGCGATAGAACAATTGAAGAAAACAAGAAAGAATAGTTATATTGCAGCGAATAATTCAGCTTATTTCTGATTTCAGCCATAATTAACCTTAGCCAAAAACATCCCTGGGTTAGAACATATATCAGCTATGCTGACACCATCATAACCAAAAGCATCTCTGACAACACCTTTTATACGGTTGCATTTATCAGCATCTAAACACCCGCTACTGGTATCATACGCCTCAGCGCAGCCGCATAGCACCAGATCAACTAATGCATTGTGCTGCACCTGGTAAGGCTGTGCTATGCATGTCTGATTAGGATTAGGGCATAAATCAGAGCTGATACTCTTAGGATTAAGATTCCAGCAAGCCTTACAAGTGCCAATCTCAGAGCACTGTTCACTAGCCATGTTTCCCAGGCTTCCGATAATAAACAGGGCTGCAAAAATGAATATAAAAACCACAAAGATCTTACGTATTATAGTCATATGAAATAAATTAATTTTCTAGGATAAAAAGATTT